>JABAAA010000280.1 GCA_014239005.1 Alphaproteobacteria bacterium
CCTCTTATTCAAAAGCGCGAGGCTTGCCTCGCGCAAGCTGACTCGCAACGCGGTAAGGAGTTTTTGTGATGGATATGTCTGTCGCGCTCGTGCTTGTGCTTTTTAATAGCACGCGCTCGCGCGACGGATGAGGTTTTTGTATTGACGGATAAAACATCGTGCGTGTAGCGCACGGGGGGGAGTGGGGGGACTCTCATCATGGCTCACCTCGCTACGCTCGGCTTCGCGTGCTCGCCTTTCGCCTCGCTTTTTTGCGAGGCGAACAAGACGGCTCGCATGCAAAAGCGCGCCGCGAGCGAGCGCACGCAGTGCGCTTTCTACGCGCGAACCCGAAGGGTTACACCCGAAGGGTTACACCCGAAGGGTTACGCGCGTAGCCTCTTATTCAAAAGCGCGAGGCTTGCCTCGCGCAAGCTGACTCGCAACGCGGTATGGCGCGTCTGTTGATTTGCGCTTGTGTATTTGTGTGTGGTTTGTTTTTGTGTATGTCTTCCTCTGCTTGCTTGCGCTTTTTGGGGAGCGCGCTACGCAGAGGAAGACATGTTTTTTTATTTTGCAAAGACGCACGGCTCGCAAGCCGAAGCAACCCGTAGGGTTGGAGGCTTGCGCATGGGGGGTGTGGGGGGACGCAGTCCCCCTGCAAAAGCGCGCCGCGAGCGAGCGCACGTAGTGCGCTTTTCTACGCGCGAACCCGAAGGGTTACGCGCGTAGCCTCTTATTCAAAAGCGCGAGGCTTGCCTCGCG
>JABAAA010000281.1 GCA_014239005.1 Alphaproteobacteria bacterium
AATGGTTTTCACTTGACGGGTTTCCATACGTTTCCGTAAAGGTCGGCAACATCTCTTTTAGAACTTCAGGATGGACAGGAGAGGTCGAATTATAATCAAGGTAAATTGGCCTTGCCATGTTCATAGTAGATAAATTTTGTATTATTAACAGTTATTTTATGAGGTTCTGTTACCTTGGCAGATGTTCTCTGAATGTGCTACTTTTTGAGTGTTCTGCGATCAGATTATCGATCAGTTGTTAGATGTTTTACGATCAAAATTTGATGTTGAGGCACTTGGATGATTAACGAATGCAATCCGTTGAAAGTAGATCCAAAATGATTCCTGCGAATCTACAGAGTTTTTGAAAGACTTACGATCAAAGATCATACTAGTGAGCCATAGTACGAGGTCAGATACTCTGTAATTTTGTGCGTAAATGTAGAACTTTTTTGATAATTGTGAGCAGAGACATGGCTTCGTACAAATCAGACAACAATATATTTAATTATGTTGAAGATAACACTATATTACAATGACAGAACAAGATGACAACGATAACCACTCGGATCAATGCAATCCGAACAACGATGAATACGACGGGTATCAAGACTAAGTCGCATATTCAATAAATCGTAATGATAGATCTTTTTTTATGGTCTTACTAGATCTTAGATCTAGTAAGGCTTTTTTCAACAATAGATATTATACATAATGGTTAAAATTCATAATTTTTATGAATAAAAATGACAAATTTGAATAGT
>JABAAA010000282.1 GCA_014239005.1 Alphaproteobacteria bacterium
CCAACTTCTTCTACGACTGGCTGGAGCAGCCGGACCTGCAGCGCACCTCGGTGGGCCTTGAAGCCAGGACCCCCCTGCTGGACATCAGTGCCAACCTCTATGATGCCTTGGGCAGTGATGACCTCTCGGAGGACGGGAAAACCGTCACCCACGGCTTGGACGGCTGGGACCTGCAGCTGCAGGGTCGTCTCCCCTGGCTCACCTGGCTGGCCGCCGAAGCCCGCTACTACAGCTGGAACCAGCGCTTCGGTGAAGCCGACCTGGAAGGACAGGAATACCGGCTGCTGTTCACCCCCTTCCGGCTGCTTGAGTTCCGGGTGAATTATGACGACCCGGAGAATACCCCCACGGACTGGGGCGCAAGCCTCGCCCTGCACTACGACTTCGGCCTCTCCCTGAAGGAGCATCTGCGCAAGGGGAGCCTCACTTCCTCTTTCTCCGAGAACCTGGAGCTACGGCGCTTTGAGCCCGTCCGCCGCCAGGTCCGACAACGCCACCAGGAAGTAGCCGTTGTCACGGAGGTGTTTTGTGAAAGCGACGCCCCTAACATCCAGGGTGATGGCGACCCTGCTTACACATCAATGGACGGCAGCATGGTAACGTCCACCGATTCCCGATACCCATTGATGACCATTGCGACCTACCCCACCCCCGCTTCCGGGTTTACCTGTGACGGCAGCACGACTTATACCTGTACCCTCGAGTCTGGTGGTACAAGCGCGGTCTGGGTCCCCG
>JABAAA010000283.1 GCA_014239005.1 Alphaproteobacteria bacterium
GAAGCGGAGGATGCCTCCGTCCTCGTCGCGTCGGATGACATCATCACCGTAATTGCCCTCGAAGATATATTCGTCTTCGCCCGCACCGCCTATCAAGATGTCGTTGCCCGCAAAGCCGTAGAGAAAGTCGTCGCCCTCATTGCCGACGAGCCTGTTGTCTTTCGCATTACCTGTCAGCCTGTCGGCGGCCGTGCCACCGATGAGGTTTTCGATGCTGCCCGCAACCGCGCTGTCGCCGCCAGCCAAGTTGTTCGTGAGGAGGTTCGCTACGATCGCGTTTGTGGAGGCTTCGTAGCTGACCGTATCGATGCCACTGCCGCCGTCGAAGACATCGGCACCCGCGCCGCCGACCAAAAAGTCGTTGCCCGCGCCGCCAGCGAGATAATCGTTGCCCGCGCCGCCCTCAATCCTGTCGTTGCCTAAGAGACCTAGCAGCAAGTCTGCCTCGCTCGTGCCTGTCAGGGTCGAGTCGCTTGCTTTGTTATCGTTCTCGTTTGTGCCGAGTTTCAACTTGCCCAAGGTCGTAGGAGAGGCACTGGCACCGTATTGCAGGGTGTAGCGACCGTCCTCGTAGTCGGCTGCCAGAATTGTCACCGAGCCGCCGCTGGTTGAGATCACCAGATCGCCATTGCTGGCATGCGAGAAGGAGAAATCACCAAGCCCCGTCGCATCTGTGAAGCGGAGGATGCCTCCGTCCTCGTCGCGTCGGATGACATCATCACCGTAATTG
>JABAAA010000284.1 GCA_014239005.1 Alphaproteobacteria bacterium
GTCGAGGATGCGCGTTCGCACTTAGGCGACAAGGTCTACAAAACGTTGATTCCACGCAATGTGCGTCTTTCGGAAGCACCCTCGCACGGCAAACCGGCGTATCTTTACGATCCGCAATGCGCAGGAAGCCTTGCCTACGAACAGCTTGCGCTCGAAATTATGAAGGCAAAAACCGCGAGCGCGTCATGAAAGGAAAGGCGCGCAACCTGGGAAGAGGACTTGCCGCTTTGCTCGGCGACGATTTGCAAAATCTTGACAAGTCCGTCGTCTCAGACGCGACCTCTCCTTCCTCGGCAAAAGAATCTCTTGACGAAGGCTTTGCTGCCCGTCGCCTGAGGATGCTACCCATCGGCGATCTGACGGCGAATCCTCATCAGCCACGCAAAGCGTTCGACCAACGCGCGTTGGAAGAGCTGAGCGAATCGATCAAGAAAAACGGCATCTTGCAACCTCTGATCGTGTCTTCTCTGCAGCCTGAACAGGGGCAGGACGACACGGCTCGTCGCCGTTTTGTCATCGTCGCCGGCGAGCGACGTTGGCGAGCCGCACAACGCGCAGGGTTGCACGAAGTGCCTGCGTTGGTCAAAGAGTTCGATCTCAAACAACGTTCCGAAGTGGCGATCATCGAAAACATCCAGCGCGAAGATCTCTCCCCGCTCGAGTTGGCAGAAGCCTACAAAAGCCTGATCGAGCGATTCGACTACCGACAAGAAGACTTGGCGCAA
>JABAAA010000285.1 GCA_014239005.1 Alphaproteobacteria bacterium
GCGAAGACACGCTGAAAGGCGGCGACGGCACAGGCGACACGGCGAGCTACGTAGGCTCGACTGCGGTTAAGGTCAACATCGGATTTTCGAGACAGACGGCGATAAACCACAACGGAGACGCAAACGGACACGCAAACGGAGACATGCTGATGGGCATCGAAAACATCATCGGTTCAATCTATGGCGACGAACTCACGGGTAACAATTTTGAAAACACGCTGACAGGTGGCGATGGCGACGACACGCTGATAGGTGGTGGGCTGGCAGATAAGCTGGACGGCGGCGCTCACAGCATCGGCAAAGGCGACACGGCGAGCTACGCAGGCTCGACTGCGGTCACGGTCGATCTCTCTGACAAGAACACTGACAACGAGGTGACCCCCTCAGGCGGACACGCACAAGGAGACACGCTGACGAACATCGAAAACCTCATCGGTTCAAGCAACAACGACTTCCTTACGGGCGACGACGACCTCGTCAACACCAACACGCTGACAGGTGGCGACGGCGACGACACCTTGGAAGGCAGAGCGGGCGCAGATACGCTCATCGGTGGCGCTCACAGCACCGGCATCGGCAAAGGCGACACGGCGAGCTACGCAGGTAGCACCGATGCGGTTCAGGTCGACCTCTCCGACGGTCTTGAAGAACAAGGCGGACACGCAGAGGGCGACACGCTGACGGGCATCGAAAACCTCATCGGCAGCGACCATGG
>JABAAA010000286.1 GCA_014239005.1 Alphaproteobacteria bacterium
CCTTCGTAGTCAAAAGAGACATCCGCAAAAGAGACGGCAGCAATCGCTTCGCCCTCCCCCCTCGAAGCGAGAGGTTTCGAAGCTCTGTGGTTCGGAGGTTCGCGGCTCGCTCCTCCAAGCTTGGCGTTGTGTGAGAAGGTGCGCGGGGAAAGCATGCTACAAGTCGAATGATGGGGGTCGAAGTTTTTTGTCTTTAGTTAACTCTAGGTGTTAACTCTAGGTTTTAATTCTAGCGTCGCCGTCTCGCCTCGACCTTTCGCCACAATGCGACATTGCGCGCGTGCTCTGCAAAGGTCTTGGCAAAGCGATGCCCGCCCGTCCCGTCGGCGACGAAGTAGAGGTCGTCGCTCTCGACAGGATGCAAGGTCGCCTCGATCGCCAGCCGACCGGGGTTGGCGATCGGCGAGGGAGGCAGTCCTCCGTGAACATAGGTGTTGTAGGGATGATCGCGCAACAGCTCGCTCCTACGCAACCCCCTTCCTAGCAAGCCGAGTTTTTTGCTCTCCCAATAGACGAGCGTCGGATCGGTTTGCAACTTCATGCCGCGCTGCAGACGATTGTAAAACACTCCTGCGATGCGCGCACGCTCGGAAGGTTGGCCCGTCTCGCGCTCGACCAGCGAGGCGAGAATCAACACATCGCGTTCCGACTTCAGAAAACGACGCGCCCAAGGATGCACGTCGCGCTGCCGCCATGCGTGCGCCATGTAGT
>JABAAA010000287.1 GCA_014239005.1 Alphaproteobacteria bacterium
TTACGCCAATAAGTTTGCCAAAATACTTTTACTTAGTTGTTTCAATTGATAAACATATATCAACTCAAGAAATTTTCACACACAAAGCATTGACAATGTCCCCAGTACAAAGGAAAATAGCAGACTTTTCAATGGTCTCTAATCCACATAACGACTGCTTAGATGCTGCAATTCATTTGGAAGGGGAGATAGAAGAGGCGTTAACTCATCTAGACTCAACTGAAAACCACCATGGGATTGCAAGAATGACTGGAAGTGGATGTTGTGTTTTTGTAGCCTTTGAAAAAGAAAAAGATGCATTGATAGCAAATGAAAAATTGCCATCACAATGGTCCGGTTTTGTCGCAAAAGCGATTGATAAATCACCATTATATAATTGGGGTGTAGCCAAGTGGTAAGGCATCGGGTTTTGATCCCGTGTACCGATGGTTCGAATCCATCCGCCCCAGCCAACCTTGTGTTAAATATTAAACTCTTATAAGGTAAAATTATTAATCAACTTCTTATCTATTATTGAGCATAATCATGAGTGAAAATTTTTATCAATTTAATATTAATCAACTTAACGGTGAAGAAATCTCTTTAAGTGAGTTCAAAGGAAAGGTAGTTTTAATAGTCAATACAGCAAGTAATTGTGGACTAACCTACCACTACACAGGACTTGAAAAACTTTACCAAGAATACAAAGATAATGGGCT
>JABAAA010000288.1 GCA_014239005.1 Alphaproteobacteria bacterium
ATCCTTGCTCTGTCCATCTTGGTATTTTTCTCCTTGGCATAAAGCACATCGTTTGCTCTGTACCCACAGGACACAGGACCCCGTGTCAACTGCAACCTAGTTTAAACTGAAACTATAAATGTTACGAATTATTTATTGCACTTGCATACCTCAAACTCCTGTTGGTTGCTACCTATCGCTATCTTCATTGTATAGATTAGGTCAGCGTGGTTTGTCAAGTCTACATTTTCCGCAGACAGATCTGTGTCACATAAAGGATGACTGTAGTTCATTCCTCTGTAAATGTCACAGTGTTCTTCCGGACGGAAAGCGTTTAGTTCCACAGAAAATACTTTGCTGTTGTTGTTGTTGTTGTTGTTGTTTTCTATATCTGATTTGGCTGTCACGTGCCCCAGAGACAGAATGATAATGATGGAGAGTAAGACGATCATCTGAATAGCTTAAGGAGAAATCTATTTAAGATTATACGGTAGTATTTGTAATTTGCTTTTGTACAAATCATAATTCACTATTTATAGGCTGGGTCTATTCTAGAATGTTCTTTAAGTGTAGTGACAGGTCTATTTTCTTCATTGTCATGTTAAGATGATGTGACTCACACTGTTTGTACTCTTCTTTCACGTTTTAACAATTTTTCATTTACTTCTTGGCGCCATTTTATTCAATAAATGTGTTAGAATTGTCTACAATTAGGC
>JABAAA010000289.1 GCA_014239005.1 Alphaproteobacteria bacterium
CAAATGGGATTGTGACATAAACTTCATCCTGCCCTATATCTTCTGAATTGTTATTTTTTATTCGTTTTATTTCTCGAATTGAGTTTGCGTCAGGGTATATTTTATCGATGGTATCAGTATTTTTTTGTAAATCTCTAAATGTTTTAGCAAATGATGATTTCATCATTCCATTTGAAGCGTATACAGCTATGACATGAACATTATCATTAAATTCAAAATCACATTCTAATTTCTTTATCCCATAACAATATTCAAAATTAACATGTATTGTCAATAGAATCATTATTTTTCACGGATTTAAATATATTGTTGTATCAGATTATATCATTACTAGCAAATTAATTAAGAATTAACGATCATCGAAAGATAAGTACATCATAACTGCTATAAAATCATGGCTGAGACATTTTGATGTGTATGTACAACGCTGGATCAGGATTTCAAATTCACACCTGACACGTTCCTTGCCAAACGGCAGGGTCGCGATACAAAGATGCAGCACCCCTGTAGAATGAGAATGTTTTTTGTATAAAAAGTGAAAGGAACAGATGGTTTATTTTGATATTACCATCATAATGATATGCATCTCTTCGCTGAGAGTGTTGTAGTTTTTTTATTGGATGTTCCCAATAAAACATGTTAAAATTTGTAACATGTTGGATATTTTCATTCTATATGATTCATTCTAATT
>JABAAA010000028.1 GCA_014239005.1 Alphaproteobacteria bacterium
GTTTGAGGATATTCGTTGATGAGGTAGTTTGCCAGCATTTCAGGCGAGATTTGCGAGAGCTGTTCCCACATGCTGTATCCGTCCCCTGCGTTGCCTATTTGCCCCAGTATCTCTTCTGCACGCTCCGGCGGCAGGGCGCCGCGCAGCAACTTTTCTGCGATCGCGTAGGAGCCGTTGAGGTCTGCGTTGCTCGTCACCTGTTGGACAAACTGCAAGATGACATCTTCGACGACCCCCGCCTTGATACGTCCCACTTCGGCGATGGCTTTGCCGACGCGCTGCAGCTCGCTGTCGTCGAAACGTTTCATGAGCACTTCGGCTTGGTGGTTGCCCATCGCCATAATCAACACGGCAGCCTTGGCGCTGTCGGGAAGGGCGGCAAGGCGCGTGTCGCTGGCAAACGCGCGCTCAGGCAGGGGGCGAGGGCGGGGAGCAGAATCGGTCATCGCGCTAGCACAAGAGAAGGGAACAAAAAGAAGAGGACAAAAGAATGGTCAAGGGGTGGGACAAAGAAGAAGTAACAAGACCGATTACTCGGCAAGCCATCCCCTGATAACGGCATAGGTTTCTTCAGGATAGCGCGAGATCACATCGTTGAGCTTGGTGACCAACGAGGACTTGATCTTGCTCTCGATTCCCGCGACATCCATGGTCTCTTCGATCTCTTCGGCGGTCATCGGCAGTCCTGCCGCCATACCGCGCTGTCGTTCCTGTATCTCGGACTCGGCACGCGCGCGACGCATTTCTCGTTCTTCGCGTTGCGCCGCGAGCAGGCGCAGCATCAGAGGTCCGATCACGACGAGGAAGGCGATCAGGAACACGGCTGCCAAGACGACTTTTTCCAACAGATCGCCCAGATCCCTGCCGCGCAGCCCCCACAACGAGGGTTGGTCGTCCAAGCTGGGAGCGATATCTTGGAAGAATTGCATATTGACGACCTCGACATTGTCCTGTCGGTTCGCCGCATCGTAGCCGATCGCGGAGCGCACGAGGCGTTCGATCTGCAAAAGCTCTTCTTCGCTACGCTGCGTGTAGCGTGCCTCGCCGTCGTCCCCTGTCTCGTAGGTGCCATCGACGAGGACGGCGACCGAGATCTTGGAAACCTGTCCCGGCGCGACCACGCGATTGACCAGCCTTTTGGTAATGTCGTAGTTGCGTCGTATTTCGGAGCGAGTCGATTCTTCGCGGGCCCCCGTCGCCTGCGCCAGCTCTCGCAGCTGCGCTTCGGGCAGGTTGGTTTCGACGGAAACCTGTCGGTCGCGGGGGGTTGAGCTACGCGTCTCTTCGTTGATCTCTTCGGACGAACGCAACACTTGTCCGTCGGGGTCGAATATCTCTTCGTTGACGACGGTTTGTCCGAAGTCGAGTTCGACGCTGCTCTCGACGCGTACATTGCTGACGCCGACCACGCTACCGACCAACGATTGCAGCTGTTGAGCAAGGCGCGATTCGTACGCCGATCGGATTTCGTCAGGCGTAGAACCGAAGATGTTCGATCCCTCTTCGCCGCTACGCGCGAGCAAGTTGCCTTGCGCGTCCGTGATGGCAACCCCCTCGGCGGTGAGGTCGGGAACCGCGGCGGCGACAAGGTTTTGGATGGCGCGAATTTTCTGTCGTTCCAACTCCTGTCCCGGACGGTTGGTAACGATGATCGAGGCGGAGGCGGTTTGTTTGTCGCGCGAAAACAGCTCTCGTTTCGGCAAGACGATATGGACGCGCGCGCTGACAATGCCTTCGACCGAGACGATCGTGCGTGCCAACTCTCCTTCTAGCGCGCGGACGCGATTGATTTCTTGAACAAAGCTGGAGGTGCTGAGCCCTTGTTCGCGGTCGAAGAGCTCGTAGCCCAACGAGGCTGCGCGCGGCAGTCCCTCTTCGGCGACGAGAATGCGTGCGGAGCCCACCTGTCTCCCCGGCACCGTGATTCGCACCCCCTCCGCCTCTTCGCGGTAGGGAATTTGCTGGCGCGTCAGCAGCAGGGTGACCGCGCGCGAATCTTCGGGCGAGAGGTTGTCGTAGAGCAAGGAGTAGGAGTCTTGACGCAGCAAGACCAGCAACGACAAGGCGAGCAACCCCAAAGCGCCGAGCCCGATGGCTACCCATCGGTTCGAGCCTTGCATCCATGCCAAGATTCGTTCTCGCATCCTTTTGTTCCTTCTTCCACGAAGAATTCTTCAGCGACAGCGCGTGCCGATTCGGAATCTCTTACGAATCTTTAATTGTTAGCATGTTGTTTTGTTCTCTGCAAGAAAAAAGAAAGATTCAACAAAAAAATATCCCTCCCAAGCCTTTGCCACCTCAAGTCTGTGAATCACTTCTCCAAATCATTTTTCTTTGCTCACTTTTCTGCGTCACTTCTTGGCAAGGACTGCGACGGCGCGGACGAAAGCTCCTCCTGCTCTCGCGGCTGCGCTTGTTTAGGCAGCTGCGGCTTGCGGGCGGGTTTCGGAAGCTTCGCGGGCTGAACCCTCTGCTTGAGTGCCTTTTGATCTGACGACGCGTTTGCCCGCGGCGCAGCCCTCCTCGGCAGCAAGTCTTCGTCCTTGATGAAACGAAAGACCGGCTTGCCCTTCTCAAGGTCGATTTTTGCCACCCCGCCGTGTTTCAGACTGCCGAACAGCAAGGCGTCGGCAAGAGGTTTTTTGATCTTCTCTTGCATCACGCGCGCTAGCGGACGTGCACCCATCGCGCTGTCGTAACCTTGTTCTGCCAGCCATCGTCTGAGCGCCGCACTCAGCTCCAGCGAAACCTTGCGGTCGTCGAGCTGCGTCTCCAGATCGAAGGCGAGCTTACAGACGATCTTCTCGACGATCTCCATCCCCAAGCTTCGAAAAGGCACGACGGCATCCAAACGGTTGCGAAACTCAGGCGAGAAGGTCTGCTTCACGGCTTCTTCGCTATGCTCGAAGCCTATTTCCCGTTCAAAACCGAAGGCACCCTTGTCGCGGTCGATCGCACCCGCGTTCGTCGTCATGACGATCACCGTGTGGCGAAAATCGATCGCCTTGCCGTTGTGATCGGTCAGCTTGCCGTAGTCCATAACTTGCAACAGGATGTTGAACACATCTTGGTGCGCCTTCTCGATCTCGTCGAGCAGCAGCACGGCGTGAGGATTCTTGTCGACGGCGTCGGTGAGCAACCCCCCCTGCTCGAAGCCGACATAACCCGGCGGTGCGCCGATCAGGCGCGAGACGGCGTGTCGTTCTCGATACTCGGACATGTCGAATCGATGCAACTCGACTTGCAAACAACGCGCCAGCTGACGCGCCACCTCCGTCTTGCCGACCCCCGTAGGTCCTGCAAAAAGATAGCAACCGATAGGCTTCTCCTTTTCGCGCAAGCCGGCGCGCGAGAGCTTGACGGCATCGACGACCTTCTCGATAGCTTCATCCTGTCCGAAGACCAGCGTTTTCATGTCGCGCGCCAACGTCTTGAGCTTTCCCGCATCCCCGCGCGAGAGGTGACGGGGAGGAATGCGCGCGATGGTAGCGACGATCGCTTCGATATTCTTGACGGTCACTATCTTCTGCCGCTTGTGCCTCGGCAGCAAGCTTTGCTGCGCTCCCGCCTCGTCGATGAGATCGATCGCCTTGTCAGGCAGCTTGCGCTCGTGGATGTAGCGCACCGAAAGCTCGACGGCGGCGCGCACCGCTTCGTGGTCGTAGCGCAGGTTGTGAAACTCTTCGTACTTTTTTTGCAAGCCCTTCAGAATGGCGATACAATCGTCGCGGGAAGGTTCGGGAACGTCGATCTTTTGGAAACGTCGCGACAGGGCGCGATCCTTTTCAAAGGTGCTCTTATACTCTTTGTAGGTCGTCGCCCCAATGCATCGGAGCGCTTGGTTGGCGAGCGCGGGTTTGAGAATGTTCGAGGCATCCAACGCGCCGCCTGATGTTGCGCCTGCGCCAACGATGGTGTGGATCTCGTCGATGAACAGGATAGCATCCTTGCGCGCCTCGAGCTCTTTGATGATTTCCTTCAGCCTTTCTTCAAAATCACCTCTGTAACGCGTGCCTGCGATCAACGCGCCCATGTCGAGGGCAAACAGCGTCTTGCCTGCCAGCGCTTCGGGACGCTTGCCCTGCTGAATGGCGAGCGCGAGCCCTTCGACAATCGCCGTCTTGCCGACACCGGGGTCTCCGACTAGCAGGGGGTTGTTTTTCGTTCTGCGCGCGAGAATTTGCAAGGCACGCGTCGTCTCGTTGCTACGTCCGACGAGGGGGTCGATCTGTCCTTTCTCGGCTTTCTTGTTGAGGTTGCAACAGAAGACCGACAGCGGCGAGGGAGGCGTGCTTTGTTGCCTTTTGCGTTCTTCGCCTGCCTCAAAGGGCTCGCCCTCGCCCTGATGCTCGGGCGCGCCTTCCGAGAGCCCGGGCACTTTCGCGATGCCGTGGCTGATGTAGTTCACCGCATCGAAGCGCGTCATGTCTTGGCGTTGCAAGAAGTAGGCGGCGTGGCTTTCGCGCTCCGAGAAGATGGCGACCAGCAGGTTCGCCCCTGTCACCTCGTGCTGGTCGGGCGAAGACTGAACATGCACCGCCGAGCGTTGCAGGACGCGTTGAAAGCCCGCCGTCGGACGTGCGTCCTTTTCTGATACGAGAAAATCCAAGTCGTTGTCGAGATAGGTCTTGATCTCTTGCCTCAGCTTGTCCAAATCCACGCCGCAGGCGCGCATCACCGCAGAGGCGTCGCGGTCGTCGATCAGCGCCAAAAGGAGGTGTTCCAACGTCGCGTATTCGTGACGACGCTTTTGCGCGTTCTCCAGCGCACGATGCAACGTTTGTTCGACCGAGTCCGAAAGCATGACCTTTGATCCTTACTCTTTTTATCCTTTGGGGTTACTCTTTTTCTTTTCGCGTTACTTCTGGGCTCAGTGTTGCTCTTCGTCCTTTTCGAGGACGCATTGCAACGGATGTTCGTTCTTGCGGGCGATGCCGACAACTTGAGCAGCTTTGGTCTCGGCGATGTCGTAGGGGTAAAGTCCGCAGATGCCGACACCTTTCTTGTGGATACATAGCATGATCGACACCGCTTCCGAATGCGAGCGGTTGAAAAGCGCCTGCAAAATTCCGACGACGAACTCCATCGGGGTGTAGTCGTCGTTCAGCAGCATGACCTTGTAGAGCGGCGGCGGCGCCACTTTGGGTTTTTCTTTCAGCAGCGCGTGGCTGCCCATGCCCGTTCGTTCGGCAAGATCGGTCGGCTCGAACACGCCGCGCTGCGCGCCGACAGCGCACACGATGGCGGAGAGCGGAACCTTCGCTGCCTCTGCGTCTTGCATGTCGGCGAGCATAGCACGATACTAACGACAAGACAAGAAAAGACAAAACAAGAGCTGTCGCAGAAAGGAGAAAAGAAAAAAGACAAACAAAAGACAAAGGACAAAGGACGGGAGGAGAGCGGGCGACATGGCTTGGGAACATATTTTTGACGAAGAATCTCTAGCAGTGCTCTTGTCCTTGCGCGCGTTCGTGTGTTTGGGCGCGCTGGTGGCGGATCGTCTGTTCGAGCGACTTTCTTTCGCTCCATGGCTGCATCGGTTGCATCCTGTCGCGTTGTTTGGATTGCTCGTCGAACTGGCAGAGAGGAGGTTCAATCGCGCAGGGGTCGTCGCGCGCTTTTGGCGTGGTGTCTTCGTGTGCGGCGGCTTAGTTGTGGTGGCGTTTGTCGCGGGATTTTTAACGGACAAGTTGTTGTGGAAGGCAGGGTGGGAGTGGGTCTTCGCGGGAGGGATCGTCGTGTGCGGGGTGTTGATCGCGCATGCCAGTCTTGATCGGCATGTCACCTATGTCGAGGTTGCTTTGCGCAAGGGCGATCTGGTGCGCGCGCGGGGGTGGCTTTCGCACCTTGTTGGACGCGAGACGCGCACGCTTTCCAAGGACAGGGTTGCGCGCGCGGCGTTGGAGAGTTTGGCGGAGAACGCTTCAGACGGCACGGTGGCGCCGTTGCTCTACTATCTGTTCTTCGGGCTTGGCGGTGTGTGTGCTTACAAGGCGGTCAACACTTTGGATAGCATGGTGGGGTATCGTGGCGCGAGCTTTGGGTTGTTCGGTCGCTTTGCTGCGAGGCTGGACGATGTGGCGAATGTGATCCCGTCGCGTCTGACGGCGGCATTTTTTGCCGAGGCTGCGTATGTTTTGCGAAGATGTTCGGGACGCAACGCCTTTCGGATTTGGAAGCGCGATGCGCTTTCGTTGCGTGCTTGGGTCGAGGAGGGCTTTGTGAGTTCTCCGAATGCTTCGCATCCTGAGGCGGCGCTGGCGGGAGCTTTAGGGGTGAAGATTGGCGGGGTACGCGAGTATCGCTTGCACGGGGAGGTATGGCGAGCGGGCTGGGAGATAGGGGAGAGTGAAAAACATTGTGAGTGGCGTGATCTTAGGCGCGCTCGCAGGCTTGTCGAGGTTGCGATCTGGTTGAATTTTGGTTTTGGGGGAATATTGTTGTTCGGAATATGGTGACGGATTGTGATGGAAGAGTTCTTGTTGTTTGTTGCGGGGGTTGTTGCGGGGCTGATCGATTCTGTGGTGGGGGGCGGAGGATTGATTGGCATTCCTGCCTTGTTGTTGTACGGGGTTGTGCCGTTGGAAGCGTTGTCGACGAACAAATTGCAAAGTGTTGTCGGCAAGGTTGTGGCGACTGTTCGTTATGCTCGTGCGGGGTTGTTTGCCAAGATGTCGTTGCGTGGCATAACGTTGCGTTATATTATTCCTTGTGTTGTTTGGGGCAGTTGTGGTGCCTTGTGTGCAACCTTGTTGGATTCGGCGTTCTTGGAGTTATGGATTCCGATCATTTTGGTGGTTGCGTGCGGATATTTTTTGTGGCGAGCTTGGAGGGAGCGGGGTGGGGGCAAGGAGAAAGAAGGGAAGGTTATAGGAGGTAGATTGTTGAGACACGCGATGATACACGGGGTAAGTTTTTATGATGGAATTTTTGGACCGGGCGCAGGGACGTTTTTCTTGTGGATCTTGACGGGGTTACAGGGGATGGGGTTGCATGTTGCGGTGGCATTGACGCGTGTGTTGAATATGTCGAGCAATATGGGCGCGATTGTGATTTTTTCTTTTACGGTGGGGTTTGCGTGGCGTGCGTGGTTTTTGATGGTGTTGGGGCAGATCTTGGGCGCGTGGATGGGGAGTTTGCTCGTGTTACGTGTTTCGGCGTGGGGATTGTGGGTGGGGGTGAGCGCGCTGACAGGGGGTATGGCGATGGTATTGTTGATGAGGTAGTTTGCGATGGATGCAAAACATCGCGTGATTAGCATGCTTGGTACTAAAAGCGCGTTTCGTAGAAACGCGCTACAGACTCATAACTTAAAAAGCTGTCTTGGGGACGAAAGGTTTTTGCGCACGGCAAGCCGTGCGCTTGGGTAACAAGAGGCTACGCACTTCGTGCGTAGAAAAGCGCGCTGGCGCGCGCTCGCTCGCGGCGCGCTTTTGCGGGGGGGCAAAGCCCCCCCACACCCCCACGCACGCAAGCGCGCGTTTGTTTTGCATCCGTAAAAATTCTACCGCACCCGCTCGCAAAAATAGCACGCCCGTCCCCCTCTCACCACCCTCACAACACGCCCCACACAACCCTTGCGTCTACAAGGCTCGCCCTCCCTCCCATATACCCGCAAACAAAGCTGAAAATACCCCAACCCCCCATCCCCCCTACGATAATCGCGCAACGAACTACCCCCCTTTGCGATCGCATCCGATAACACCTTTCTAACACAAGAAACAATCCTGCCACACTCCGCTCGCGAAATCTCTCCTACCCGCCGCAAAGGATGAACCCGCGCGCGCCACAAGGACTCATTAACATAGATATTTCCTAACCCCGCGACCACCCCCTGATCCATCAACATATCCTTGATCGCCCTCCCCTCCCCTTTCCTCCTCCGCACCACCACATCCCATAACCACCGACCACAAAAATCTTCCGACAAGGGCTCGATCCCCAAACGATCTAACATGGCAGAATCATGAGCCTCCTCGCATCCTCCCGCCAACGCCATGAAACCAAATCGCCGCGCATCCTCGTAACACAACACTCCATCCCCGACAAACCTGACACAAACATGCCTGTGCTTCACAACCTCCCCTTCGTCGCCATCCCTGCCCCACAACAACCTCCCCGACATTCCCAAATGCACGAGCCATAAAATTTTCTGCTCCGCTTGAATATTTCCCCTCTCCTCCTTTTTGTTTTTGCGACAAACAATCAAGACGAATTTTCCCCGACGCGAAACCCTGCGCACAACCGCCCCCTCCAACGTTTCACGAAAACGCTTCGGAAACCGAAAACGCAAATCTTTCCTGTACAAGATCACCTTTTCTACCTCTCGACCCCGCATCACGCTATCGAGATAGGTGCGAACCGTCTCGACCTCCGGCAACTCAGGCACGATCCACTCTTCCCAGTGTTTGAAAAAATCGCTGCATCTTGTCCGCATCCTTGCGCCGAGGATCATCGGGCTTGGCAAGCGAAGAAGAAAGATCGACCGCGTCAGGACGCACCACCCTGATCGCCTCGACAATGTTGCGCTCGTTCAACCCCCCCGCCAACACGCGCGGCTTGCAGCGCGAAACCCGCGCCAACAGACGCCAGTCGAACACCCCCCCACCCTCAACGCTGTCTGCCCTGCTGTCGAACAAGTGCGCCTCGACTTCCATGTAATGTTCGGGCTGCTGCGGGTCTTCCAACAACCGCTCGTCGACACGAAAAGCCTTGATGACAGGAACAACATTGTTCAGCGCACGACACAGCTCCGGCGTCTCGCTACCTTGCAGTTGCACCTTTTGCAACCCCACCTCTTTGACAATGTCGAGGACAACCCGAGGCTCCTCGTCGACAAAGACGCCGACAAACGCCGCGCCCGAAGGAGATTCTTGCACGAGAACGCGCGCCTCCTCAGGCGACACATACTTCGGCGAGCGCGGTGCAAACACGATTCCCAGCCAGCGTGCGCCCAAAGCCACACTGCGATGCGCATCGTCCTTGTGCGTGATGCCGCAAACCTTGACGCATGTCTTAACCTTCATGCCTTGACCTTCATGTCCTGCCCCCCAAAGTGATCATGGCTGCGTCGCGGGCAACGTCGTGGGCTGCGTCATGGCAGCGGTGGAGGAAAAAAGGTCCAAAACAGCGCGAGTGCAGAAAGTAGCAGCAGGATGATGGCAAAAAAGGGACTTTTCATAGCGACATGGGAAGCAAAGGGAAAAGAGGGATCGAGAAGAGTGTAGAGGATTTTGTTTTTTTTGTCTTTTTTCTTGCTTGTAAGGAAGATATTCCCATAAAATGGTGCAAAGTGCAACAAAGTGGATGCTTCTTATATTGTTGCCCTTCCCTTGTGATCTCCGCTTGAGAACAAGTCCGCCCTCGCCCCCTGCCATGTCTTTCCTGCGCACCTTCAGCGGCACCTACCGAAATCGTTTGGACGCGAAAGGACGCGTCTCGCTTCCCGCCGAGTTTCGTCAGGCGCTCGTCCATCACTGCGAGATCGAGCGCAAGGCAGAACCTCCGCCGCACGACGACCCGACAAACCCTGACGACCGCGACGACGGGTTCAACGACAAAGCTGTCTACGCCTTTCCCTCTCCGCGCGGACATCGTCTGGAGGCGTTGTGCCCTGCACACTTCCACAGCATCTGCACGACGATCGAAACGACGACCGCCATGTTTTCAGACGACGAAGACAGCCTGATGGCACAAATCGTCGCCGCTGCCAGAAGGCTCGCCTTCGACAACAACGGCAGAATCCTGTTGCCGAAAGACTTTCTAGACGCGATCGACTTACGCGAAGTCGCCGTCTTCGTGGGCTTCGCTCGACGTTTCGTCATCTTCAGCGAGCAAAGCTTCGAACGCTGGTACAAAGAACGCACGAAACAAAGCCTCGCTCCCCTCGTAAGCCGACCGCCGCCGAGCTAGAGCAAAAAAGGGCAAAATAACATGCAAGAGAACACGCAAGAGAACATGCAAGATAACACGCAGCGAGAACAGAACGAACCGCAAGCCCTCGACGCGCACGCGAGCGTCATGACACGCGAGGTCGTCGAGCTCTTCGCGCCGCTGGGCGAAGGGCTGGTGCTGGACGCAACCTTCGGACGGGGCGGACACGCGCGCGCCCTGTTGCAAGAAACAGCGTGCCGTATCGTCGCGCTCGATTGCGATCCCGAAGCCGTCGACTACGGCAACAACGAGCCCTTCTTCCAAAAACACACCAAGCGCTTCTCGTTGAAACAAGGATTCTTCGCCCAAAGCGCAAGCTTGCTGGGCGAAGAAAACCTCGAAAACCTCGACGGCGTCCTATTCGACTACGGACTCTCCTCGCCGCAACTCGACAACCCGAAGCGAGGATTCTCCTTCCAACGACAAGGACCGCTCGACATGCGCATGGCGCAAACAGGCCCAAGCGCACAAGAATTCCTCGAACAAGTATCAGAACAAGAACTCGCTCAAACCTTGCACCTGTGCGGCGAACGAAAGGCAACACGCATCGCTCGCGCACTCGTCGAAGCGCGCACACAAGGAACCCTGCCCAAAGACACGCTCGCGCTCGCAGCCCTAGTGCGCGCGCAAAACCCCCGCCGCACGCGCATCGACGCTGCAACGAAAACCTTCATGGCGCTGCGCATCGCCGTCAACGTCGAACTCACGCAAATCGCACAGGGCTTGCTACAAGCCGACCGCTTGCTGCGCGCAGGCGGCAGAATCGTCACCATCGCTTTTCACTCGCTGGAAGACAGAATTGTCAAACGGCAATTCGCAACATGGACAGGACGCGACAGCACGGGTTGTTCGCGCCACCGCGCGAGCGCGCAAGACCTGCCGAACAACGAGACGATGCGACCTTCGCACGAGCGTATGCCGCCTCGTGAACCCTATCGTTCGCTGCTACGCCGCGCGCGCCGCGCGAGCGAGCGCGAAGTTGCCGAGAATCCGCGTGCACGGAGCGCACGGCTGCGAGCCGTCGAAAAGCTTGCATGCACCAGTTTTTCGGGCAACGCGTTGTCAAGCAAGGCATCGAGGGCGGCGTGATGAGACGCGCACTGAGTTGGCTGGGACTGCTCGCCTTCTTTCTGACGCTGGGCTTCGCCTTGCAAAAGAACACGAACTTGCGTTCGGTGCGCGGTGAGGTCTCGCGTCTGGAGCGCGCGATCGCTGATGAACGCTCGCGGCGGGGCGTGTTGCACGCCGATTACGCCAATCTGACACGCATGACGCGCTTGGAGCAACTTGCTGCCCAATACTTGCAAGAGCTGCGCGTAGCCTCTCCGCGTCAAGTGCGCGTCTTGGAGGCAGAGGACGAGGCGGAAGAACTACGCGCGATCCTCGCGCCTGCGCCTCCCAAAGAGCAAGCGCTAAGCTACGAGCTGCTACGATGAGTGTAGAGAGCTCCGAGTCACGCTACTGGCGTCGTTTGCGCGAGAGTCGCGCACGGCTGCTGGTGTTGAGCGTCGTGTTTTTTGTCTTTTTGGCAGTCCTCAGTGTTCGTCTGTTGCGTCTGCCCTTCGGAGAAGAGACTCTTTCTGCACGCGCGCACAACG
>JABAAA010000290.1 GCA_014239005.1 Alphaproteobacteria bacterium
CGCACGCAGTGCGCTTTCTACGCGCGAACCCGAAGGGTTACACCCGAAGGGTTACGCGCGTAGCCTCTTCCTACACCAAGCGCGTTTCGCAGAAACGCGCAAGCTGACTCGCAACGCGGCAAAGTTTTTTTATTTTATCTTGTGTTGGTTGTCACTTGTCTAGTTTGAAACAACGTCCCTCGTAATATTTTTTGTTAAGGTCTGTATGAAGGATTAATTCTTTATATTTTTTTAGCAAGAAAACAATTTGCACGGCATCTAACCTTATGCTATCAATAATTTGATGTTTCCTATATTAAGGTAAATATTTCATTTAATTAAAAACAATTTTTTTAATAATAAATAAAAAGGTGCGCCCCACGCGTTTTTTCTACCTTTAGGGCGAGAAAAACAGAATCCCCGTACCATGCTACGAGTCAGCTTGCGCGAGGCAAAGCCTCGCGCTTTGGTAACAAGAGGCTACGCACTTCGCGCACCAGTGCGCGCGATGTTTTTGCCCCGTCAATCCAAAAAAAACGTGTCTGCCTCTGCCATAGCGCACGGCTTGTCGTGCGCTTGATCTCCTCTAGCCGAGCCCTAGCAACAAAGTCGAAACCAACACCGATGTCGCCACCACAGAAAAGCCCACAACCATCATCTGCCCAAAGTTCGCATCTGCTCCTGTAAAGCCTGAAAATGCACATCCATCTTC
>JABAAA010000291.1 GCA_014239005.1 Alphaproteobacteria bacterium
AGTTAATTAGTTAATCGATATGGTAACACCAAAGGAAAAGTCTATTAAAAACATTGCAATCCAAAAAAGAGCAACGGCGATGAATGCCTTAAAATGCCATCGCAACACTCGCCTCCGTTGCTCTGATTTCGTGTTATCAGATATCTTGCTCGCATCAACTTTCGCGAAAGCGAAAACAAAAAAAGTTAAAGTGCTTATTATTGGAATAAGAAAAAGAAATATGTAATTAGGGCTTATGCATAAATCGTGAGAACGGCGTACAGCGGCAGCCCATAAAAGCCATATATACAAAATAAAAGACGCAACAACAATAGAGACGAGAAGGAATTTTAGAACGAAATCTATAATAAGACCGCTGCTGGATAACAGATATCCCAAAAACGATAAGAGTACGAGAACTACCAGAGGAATAAACATGGAACCCATCCAAAATTCCAGTCGTGTGGCTTTTCCTTCAAAACTGAAGTATTTTTCTATTTTTGCAATCATTGTGATTTCACATGTTTGTCCGAGGTGTGCTGGATTTTAGGAAGCCTAAAAGAATAAGGAGAACGATATTGACAAACGGAACAATGAGCAACAACATCCACCATGGATTTATTCCTGCATCTCGACAACAGCGCACAAGAGTCGACAAAACTAGCAAATTTTCGCAGATTTTACAACGAAAAATCCCCCGTCCT
>JABAAA010000292.1 GCA_014239005.1 Alphaproteobacteria bacterium
GCGCCGCCCTCTGCTCGATCGCCTTGACAAAAGCCTGCTCCTCCTTCCCGCTCGCATCGCCGACATTACACACATAAAGCATCGGCTTCGCCGTCAGCAGCCCCAAACCCTTGACAAAAAGAGCGTCGTCCGCATCGAGCGTCAGGCTGCGCGCAGGCTTGCCCTCGTTCAACAGAGCCGTCAGCTGCTTGACAATCTCGTGTTGGCGTTTCTCCTCGCGCGAAAGGACGCCGCGCGCGCGTTTCGCGGTTTGTGCCAAAACCCCCTCCAAACGCGTCAAGTCGGCGAGCAACAACTCGACCTCCAACAGCTCGGCATCGCGCAAAGCGTCAGGAGACTGCTCGACATGCAAGACGCGCGAAGAAGGAAAGCAACGCACGAGATGCAGCAACACATCGACCTCTCGAATGTGGGAGAGGAACTTGTTTCCCAAACCCTCCCCCTTGGAAGCGCCCCTGACGAGCCCTGCGATGTCGACGATCTCGACAAAGTTGGGAACAACCTTCTGCGGCTGAATGCCCTCGACCAAGTCATCGAAAGCGCGGCTGGGAACGGGAATGCGTCCGCGGTTCGGCTCGATCGTGCAAAAAGGATAGTTCTGCACATTCGCAGCCTCCAACGCCAGCAAGGCGTTGAACAGCGTCGACTTGCCGACATTCGGCAAGCCGACGATTCCGCAAGA
>JABAAA010000293.1 GCA_014239005.1 Alphaproteobacteria bacterium
ACATGCGTCAGTTCATGGATGAGCGTAAAAGAACGGGCTGCCTTGGCATCATAATTATTAATAACTACAAAAGGAGCAACAGGATCGGCAATTGCAAATCCCCGAAAAATACTCGCATCGATTTTTGTGCAATGATTTCCAAGATCTCCGACCAACAATACAAAGACACCGATGCCATGCACACGCTCTCTCAATTCTTCAAATTCCAATGCTTTGCTGTCAGGGAGGTCCAGTATATTTTTAATCATCTCGACAGCAGCACCGATGTCACTAGTATCTTTCAGCGAACCGACAAAGGAACGCGGCTCTTCGTCCTCATCCTCTTCCAAAACATCCTTGACGATGCTTTGACGCGCGTAGACACTCCTTATGAGCGCGTCCAACCTGCCTCGTTCTTCGGCAGAAATTTCCAGGTCGGTGCTACGAAAATCAACTCCGCCTTTGGTAAGTAAGGGAGGTTGCGAGGCATAAAAAACCGTCAAAGGATACCAATAGGATTTTGCTATTTTTTCAAGTTGTTTGCGCGTAGGTCTGCACTCGCCGCCCTCCATCTTCGCAAGATTTTGCGAAGACAGCCCGATTTTTTGGGCAGCTTTTTCCAAAGAAAGCCCTGCTCTATCCCGAGCCCATCCCAGTATCTCCGAGTTGATGTCCTCTTCCAAGCGAGCCATAATGC
>JABAAA010000294.1 GCA_014239005.1 Alphaproteobacteria bacterium
GCGGGTTCGCGCTCATTGCCTTCGGGCTCGCCCTCATCGACGGCAGGGTGGTGCGCGCTGTCTTTTCGAGAGGGGGCATCGCAAAGAAGGCAAGATAGCGGAGGAGGGACTTGAACCCCCGACACACGGATTATGATTCCGTTGCTCTAACCAACTGAGCTACTCCGCCGAGAACTTTATGCGTCCCGCTACGCCGTCAAGGCAGACAGCGTTCGACCCACACATCGTAAATCGGGTGATCCATCGTGCTCAAGGAGGGATATTGTGCGTACATCCAGCCTTTAAACAAGGTGCCTTCTTTGCGCTCCGAGATCGACAGCAAGGCTGCCGAATCTTCAAAGCGCGGATAGAGGATGCGCGCGCAAGAAACCAGACGAATCGTGAGCGTCTCGAAGCGCAAGTTGCGCCCGACGGGCGCGCGCAGCTTCTTTGCCTGTCCCGAGCGTTTGTTCAATCCGATCAGAGATGCGGTTTGCGATTCTTTCGTGCGTTGCTTGACGACAGGCTCAAGGTTGTCGAAGTTGTTTTCCTCCTCTTGTCCTGAATCTTGCCCTGACGCGAGGGGTAGGAGGGAGGTGGTGAGCAAGGCGACGAGGAACGTTTGGAAGACGACGACAGACATCGTGCGGGAGGTCGTACGGGGAATCGCACAAAACTCTCCCTGT
>JABAAA010000295.1:0-425 GCA_014239005.1 Alphaproteobacteria bacterium
CTTCGGCTTGTTTGTCAATCGAGATCGTCTCGTCGATCGAGAGGTAGGCTTCGATGGGGTTCTTGCCTTTGCCGACTAGGTAGGCTTCGTCCGCCTTGAAGCGGTGGAGTGCGGTGCGGTCTTCCTCCGAGTAAAGCGCGACGGTGCGCAGGTTCAACTCGCTGGCGGCGCGGAAAATTCGAATGGCGATCTCCGAGCGATTGGCGGCAAGAAGTTTGTTCATCGGCTAGGCTTCGCAAGGGCAGGGGTTGTCGCACATCGAGGCTAGGGTGGCATCGAGCGTGTTCTTGCAGTATAATCGCATCGGAGAAAAACGGCTAGGGGGGAATGCGGAGAGTAGACAGGGAGAAGTAGCGATGGAATACTTTCACACGATGGTGCGCGTCTCGAACCTTGAGCGGAGCATCGCCTTCTACGGGCTTTTG
>JABAAA010000295.1:435-663 GCA_014239005.1 Alphaproteobacteria bacterium
GGGGCTGGAAGAGGTTCGACGCTTGGACAACGAGCAGGGGCGATTTACGCTCGTCTTCTTGGCGGCTGCGGGCGACCGCGACAAGCAGGCAGCGCCGCTGTTGGAGCTGACCTACAACTGGGAGCCTGAAACTTACGGTGCGGGACGCAACTTCGGGCATCTCGCCTATTGGGTTTCGGACATCTACGCGTCGTGTCAGAAGCTCAAGCAAGCGGGCGTTGTCATCAA
>JABAAA010000296.1 GCA_014239005.1 Alphaproteobacteria bacterium
CGCCTACGCTTTTTAAGAGTACGCTTCACAGAGACAAACACACGCACTATCAACAAAATCCGTTTCTTGTCTACAAAATAAAAATATTTAAAATAAAAATATCTTTGTCGTTGTGAAGCGCGCCCGTAAGGTAGCGCAAGCGAACAACGACAAAAACCCTTGCTCATATATAAACACAAACACACCCCTAAAAATCCCAGCAACCCTGCACAACCCTATACGCCCTCCCTCCCCTCATAAACCCATCCGAAACAGCATACTTGAATTTGTCAATCTCCCCCCCATCATACACAGGATGAACACGACACAAAAGCCTCCGCTCCCACTCCGAAAGACGCACAACCTCCATATAACAAAGAATCTCAAAATAAACGACAGAATCCCCCGTCACATTACAAACAATCTCAACCCCAAAATAAAGACTATTTAAAAATTTTTCGCAAACCCGCGCATTCAACCGCTGATACCTATCCAATCCGTCAGAATCAACAGCCCCCTCCAACCACAACACCTCCTCATGCAACATCTCCGTGCGACCCTGAACCTCGTAAGCACGCTCCCAAACACGCAACTCTAACAAATTCGTCCGCAAAACCTCCCGCCCCCGAACAGACTCCGTGACCTCGCTCGCAAAATCCCTCAAATCCAC
>JABAAA010000297.1 GCA_014239005.1 Alphaproteobacteria bacterium
TCCAAACAAGCTCTCATCGATATTGCATTCGGTACGATATCGTGATACAACTTTTCGGACCCACTATAAATTTGTACCAAGCCTTTTTTGCCGTATGTGTTTGCAGCAAAGTTGCACTAGATAACGGGTTGTTTTTTTGAAACTATGACCATGCCGTTTGACAGTATTTCAACAAACGAAGCGGTATATTGAGCGTGTTCTATCATGCATAAAGTATGTGGATAAAAAAATTGGTATATAATATATCATAAAGAAAAAACAAAAATTATAGAAAATACAATAAGACTCAAATAATCATAATAAATATTTTGAATATAATGACATTGTGGGTAATTCGTGCAGGTAAGCATGGTGAACAAGAACATGATGCACTCGAAAATAATGTATGTACTATCGGTTGGAATGAACTTCCTAATCTTTCAAATATTGATAATGTGCAGGAATTAACAAATTTATTTCTTGAACATTATGAAAATAAAGGGGAACACTCAAATCGGAATAAAATAAATCAAATTTGGAAATTTATGAAAATTATAAAAAAAGGAGATATGGTTGCTCTTCCTCTTAAATCAAAACCAATTGTAGCAATTGGTAAAATAAACGGCGAATATACATATAAAAAAATATCTGATATAATATACCATA
>JABAAA010000298.1 GCA_014239005.1 Alphaproteobacteria bacterium
AAGTATGCGGAAGCGAGGTATCCGACTTCGAGGCTGTTCAGTCCCAGCTCGGCGGAAAGCGGGGGTTCCAACGTTCCCATGAGCGTGCGGTAGAGCATGGAGAGCGCATAGGGAAAGGCGAACAGGAGCAGGATGCGCCAAGAAGAAACCCAGGAGGAAGACCAGGAGGAAAACATAGGAGAAGAGGAGGAGGGGGACGCTCGCACTACAGACATGCCATACCAGATATGCTATGCAGACATGCCATACCAGATATGCTATGCAGACATGCTATAGTGCGCTTGCGTGCCTGTCGTGTACGAATCTGTTACGAATCCGTAGCGCATTTCTGCGAATCGCAACATCATCCTCAGTTCTTTTGTAAGAAGAAAGAAGGTCAGGGCTCCATTTTTCGTGTTTTTTCTTCTCGCCACCCATATTGTTTTCGGTTTGGGATCGCTGGTGACTGCCTGCGGCGCGCTGCTGGCGACAAAGGGAGGAAGACGACACAGGCTTTGCGGCAGGCTTTATGTGGCAGGCATGACGGTTGTTTGCCTATCAGGTTTAATGCTGGCGGTGGCAGTAGAGAGCATGTTTCTAGGTTGTCTCGCGCTTTTCAGCGCGTATTTCGTCTACAGCGGGACTCGCTTTGCTTGCCGAGGCGA
>JABAAA010000299.1 GCA_014239005.1 Alphaproteobacteria bacterium
CCTCCTTATGCTCGCCGCGTTGCCTGTCTTCGGGCGAGATGCCGCGCCGCGCGAGGCGTTCGAGCAGCTCGTCGAGATCTTCGGAAGCGCGCAGATCTTCCGGCAAGAGCGTTTCGATCGTTTGCAAATCGATGGACTTGTTGGGCGCTTGCTCGACGCGGCGCACGACTTTGGCGACGAGATCGCGCATGCGGCGCATCTTCTGTTCGCGCGCATCGCCGCTGCGCTTTGCCGTTCTGCCGCTGCTTGTGGCAGAGCGGGATAACAATTCTTTCACCTTGCCTGTCATCTTGCCGAAGAAGGAGGATTTCTCTGGCGGTATCTTGTCGGAGGTTGTGTCGGTCTTCAGGCTACGAGAGGGCATAGGGGGTGGGGGGGGTTATAGGAGGGGTAGGGAGGGAGTTGGGGGGCTAGGCTAGAGGGGGGGCTAGGAAAGGACAGGACATGTTGCGACAGCGCATAGGCGACGCAGTTTTCCATCCTGCCTCGCTTGTTCGAGGGAGGCTTCGACTTGCGACGCACACACGAGAGGTATTACGAAATTGATACTGCAAAATCTATACCGAAGGCGATGCTGTTGTCCAGAGGAGATTGCAGGGGGAGGGCGTCAGTGCTCGGCTTGCATCTTGTCGTGGAA
>JABAAA010000029.1:0-6193 GCA_014239005.1 Alphaproteobacteria bacterium
GCGGAAAAGTTCTCCGCGCCAACGCCCTCACCCCCCCTCCCGCCAGCGCGCCCAATATCTTGGCGCGAGAAACGATCAAACTCGCCTTCTTCGATCCCCCCTACGCCACGAAAGAAGAAGTGGCGAACGCTGCCGCCGCCTTCGCCAAACAAGGATGGTTCGCCGAAGGTGCGCTCCTCGTCTTCGTACGCGCAACAACGCAAGAACCTCTGTTCGACTTGGAAGAAGAAATTTTTGCCCCCCTCGGCAACCTTTCCTCCTCCTCCACCCGCTTCCTCTTCTTCCGTTACGCTTCCGCATCTTGCGCCGCTTCCTCCCTGCAAGCTGCTTCCGCGCAAACAAGCGAACGCGCGTAATCTTCCAACACGCGCGGGTACAATCGATGCTCCAAAGCGAGCACACGTCTTGCCAGGATTTCGGGCGAATCGTCTTCTCTTACATCCAACTTCTCCTGCCCCAGCACCTCTCCTGCGTCCAACTCCTCCGTGACGATGTGGACGCTGCATCCGTGCTGCCGATGCCCTTCTTCGATTGCACGGCGATGCGTCTCCAGCCCGCGCAGCTTCGGCAGCAACGAAGGATGAATGTTGAGAACGCGCCGCCGCCACCGCCCGACAAACCACGGCGAAAGCAGACGCTTGAACCCCGCAAGGCAAACGATCTCCACGCCCTGTTCACGCAACAGACGATCCATCTCCCGCTCGGGTTTTTCTGTTCTCCGTTTGTCGTAAGCGACAACCTCGGTGGGGATTCCTGCCCTTTCTGCGATGCAGCGACCCTGCGCGTTGCTCTCGGCGATGACCAACACGATGGAAAAGGAACATTGAGGGTCTTGAGCAGCGCCGATCAATGCCTCAAGGTTCGACCCCCGCCCCGATACCAACACGGCGACGCGGCACTTCCGCGCGGGCTTTTTTCTATCCGTCTTCTTGCCTTCCAACCTTGCCTTCCAACTTAGTCTTGAAACTTGACGACGGGCTTGGCATCAGGATCGCCCGTGTCGCAAACAAGCCCGACCTCGACCACCTTCTCGTCCGCCGCAGCCTTGACAAACGCGTCGCGCTGGGCAGGAGGCACGGCGACGATGAGCCCCGCGCCGCAGTTGAACACACGACGCATCTCCGCTTCTGCGATCTGTCCCGCCTCTTGCAAGCGATCAAACACGGCAGGACGCTTGACGACACGCAGATCGATCTCTGCACGCTGCCCGCGTTGCAAGATGCGCGACAGGTTGTCCCCGATCCCTCCGCCCGTGATATGCGCGATTCCCGACACCAGCCCTTGTTCGATCCACGGTGCGCAGATCTTGCTGTAGATGCGTGTCGGTTTCAGCAGGGCTTGGAGAAAATTCTTGTCCTTTTGGAGCGCGGGGTTTGCCTCCAGCACGGCATGCACGAGCGAAAAGCCGTTGGCATGCACGCCGCAAGAAGGAAGGGCAAACAACCTGTCGCCTTGCTTGACGTGTTGCTTGCGAAAGGGTGCGTCGCGCTCGACCGCCCCCAACGCAAAGCCCGCGATGTCGAAATCTCCTGCGCGATAGAATTTCGGCATCTGCGCGGTTTCTCCGCCGACCAGCGCACAACCCGCCGCTTCGCAACCCTCGGCGATTGATTCCATGATTTGTTTTTGCAAGCTCTGCAAGACGGACGAATAGGCGAAATAATCGAGAAATGCCACGGGACGCGCACCATGCGCGAGCAGGTCGTTCGCGCACATGGCGACCAAGTCGATGCCGATTCCTTGGCAAGACTGCGTGTTGATAGCAAGGCGAACCTTCGTGCCGACCCCGTCGCACGCCATGACGAGAATCGGATCACGAAATCCTGCTGCCTTCAGGTCGCACTCTGCCCCGAACCCGCCGAGCGTGGAAAAAATTGGGTTGGAAAAAGATTTGGAAAAAGACTTGGAAAAAGACTTGGATTCGCTCGTGCGACGAGCCAACGGCGCAATCGTCTCTACGACAAAGCGGTTCGCTTCCTCGGTATCGACCCCCCCATCATCGCGATAATTTAAACCTGAAAGGGATTCGTCCCTGTCCATCGGTGCAACTGGCAGGATATTTCTCGTACCTCTAACCTATTTCTAGCACTAAACCCTTTATTTTACACTAACCCATTTCTTCAAGAGGGGCTTACAAGGAATCGCGATCATGTTGAAATGGTAGGAATCCGTGTTTTGTTTTGTTTTGTTGCCTGCTATTCTTCCCACCCTTGTCTTTGTCTCCCCTCTATGTCTATGGCAAAGTTATCCCCATCTTTTTAAGAGTATGTCGTGTTCCTATTGTATGATAGGGCTTTGCTCTATGTATCGAAGAATTTCTGTCGTGTCGCTCCTCCCCCTTCGTTCCTTTCTTCGTCTTTCTTTTGCTGTCCTGCTCGCGCTGGCGTTGCTGCCTGCCCCTGCGATTGCGCAACAGAACCGTCTGGAAGAGGCGCTGTTCGTTTCGTTGCCTGTCCGCGTGAATGCGACCAGCGAAGCGGAAGGCAAGCAGAAAGCCGCGCAAATTGCGCTGCGCACCACTTTCGCCGAAGCGCTGCGACGTTTCGTCGTCGACGAAGAACGCGCACAACGTCTTGCGCGAAGCCTTTCAGAAAGACAGATTCGTGCGCTCGGCGAAACGTTGATTGTCGAGGTCGAACACTTCGACGGCGAACGCTTCATCGGACAAGCCAGCGTCCGCTTCGTCTTGGAGAAACTCTTCGCGCGTCTGCACAAGGAAGGCTTGCAAGTTTCCTTCGCTGTCGCCCCCTCGTTCGTGCTGATTCCCGTCTTCGAGCGAGAAGGGACAACCGAGATGTGGCCGCCGCAAAACCTGTGGCTGAGCGCGTGGAAGACCGAAAACAAAAGCTGGCTTGTGCCGATCACGCCGATCGAAGCGACCGCCGCCGAAAGGCTCACTGTGCTCGACGCGGTCAAGGACTTGCAATCGATGCAAGCATCCCTGCTCGTCAAGCAGTATCGTGCACAAGGGATTGCACTCTTGCTGGCGACGACAGAAAGCGACGCAGACGATCCTTCTTCGCTCAAGCTGCATGTGAGCGGTCGGTTGCATCAACAGGGCTTTCCTGCCGAGCTGCCGCCCTTTTCCGTCGAGCTGGAACACACAAGCGAGGACGCGTCCGACGTCGATCCCCTTTCCCTCCTGCTGGCACGCGCGCGCACGGAAGCTCTTGATCGTTTGAATCGCCTTTGGAAAGAACAGACGGCGCACGCGGCAAAACGTCGCAGGTTGCGTATCGTCGCCGAACTGAATGCGCGCGAGGAGTGGAAAGATGTCGAGCGTGCGCTCTCTGCCACCCCGGAGCTCGTCGACTACGGCTTGCGAAGCCTTTCTGCCCGACAGGCACATGTCGTTGCACACCACTATGTCTCCAAGAGCCTGCTGAAAGTAGCGTTGACGCGACAAGGGCTGAAGGTTCGCTCCTTGAAGGACGGCGACCTCGCGGTCACCCTTCTTGTGCCTCAAGAAAGGGACGCTTCCTCCGCCGATTCTGCACTGCCATGACGCCAAAGGCAGAACGGACGAAAGCTCCTTCCGCACCGACAACGACAAGCCCGTCACGAGGCGCGCGCGCGCTGTGGTGGACGGCGTGGCTCTCAAGCCTCACCTTGCTCTATTTGTTGCTGGGCAACATGCTCGCGCCCTTCGTCTTCGCCTTCGTGCTGGCGTGGATGCTGAACCCGCTGTGTGCGCGCATCACGAGGCATTTTTCCAAGATCGCCGCTCCCTCCTTCGCGCGTGCCATCGCAGCCTTGCTGCTGACATTGGCGCTGCTTGCGCTGCTCGTCCTGCTGCTTTCGGCAACCCTTCCCGCCCTGCTGCGCGAGACCCTAGAGCTGATGGCAGCCCTGCCGAACATCGCCACAACCCTTCAACACAAAGCGCAGCAGCTGACTTGGATCCATCCATGGCAGCAGCTGCTGCTTTCGGCATGGGAAAGCGTGAAAGAGCTCAACCCGAAGCTGAATGGGGATCTCAATCTCGACGTGTTGAAAGCCCTTCCGCCGTGGAGCAGCCTTGCCCAACGAGCCTTGCCCCTGCTCTCGCAGGCGTTGCAGACGCTGACGCAACAAACCTCGTCGATCGTGGCGGCGCTGTCGTGGTTTGTCCTCGTGCCGTTTGCCACCTTCTACTTGCTGAAAGACTGGACGCAGGTGATGCAAGCCTGTCGCAAACGCATTCCGCACAGCGAAGAACATCTTTTGGCACTCTTCCGCCGCATCGACGAGACGCTTTCGGCGCTGCTTCGCGGTCAAGCCGCCGTGCTCGGCACGATGGCCTTGTTCTACGCAACCCTGCTGTCGCTGACAGGGCTGCCCTACGGGTTTGCCATCGGCATCGCAGCAGGACTGGCGATGGTGCTGCCCTATGTCGGCACCCTGTTGGGAGCGGGCATCGCCCTCATCGTCGCCTACGCGCATGCGGGTTTCGCTCTTCCTCTACTGCTCACAGCCCTCGTCTTCGTTGCGGGACAACTGCTTGAAAGCTACTTTCTTACGCCGCGCTGGATCGGAAAGCGTGTCGGTTTGCATCCTCTGTGGGTCGTCTTCTTCGTTCTCGCCGGCGGCGAGATCGCGGGGTTCACAGGAATCCTGCTCGCCTTGCCCGTAGGCGCGACGATCCGAGCTGTCGTTGCGCACATCGACGAACACACGCGAAAACCTTGAACACAAAACTTGCAAGCAAATTTTGCAAACAATTCTTGTAAGCAAATTTTGTAAGCAACCTTTGACAGAATGGCACGAGTCGAGCAACAAAACCTGCCCCTGCCCGAGACGCAAGGCGAGGGGTTTGAAGAACAACATTTTTTGCGCCTGCAAGCCAACCGCGACGCCTTCGACGCCTTGATCGCACGGCAAACTCCCTTGCCCGCGTCAGACGCCCGCAGCCTGCCGCGCGTCCAAGCCCTGTGCGGACCTGCAAAATGCGGCAAATCGCACTTGGGCGAGATATGGCGCACGCAAAGCGGTGCACGCGTACTCTCACCATCGTTGTTACAAAGCGTCCGCCATGTTCATGACTTGGACTTGGACTTGGACTTGTCTTTGACCGACAAGCCGTTGTGGCTGGATTTTTCTGCCGCCGAGGATCCCGCCCAAGGCATGACGCCAAGCTTGGAGCGCATGCTCTACACCCTCTACAACGAAGTGGTGCACAACGCGACGGGCTCTCTGTTGATCACGACGCGAAGCGAACCGAGCCGATGGCAATTTTCCCTACCCGACCTCCGCTCGCGCATGCGCGCGCTTACCCTCCACCGCATCACGGATCCGAGTTTTGATGACAGCGCGCGTTTGTTGGAGAAGATCTTCCGTACGCGCCAGCTGGAAGTGGACGCGCGCGTCTATGCCTATGTCCATCGTCGTATCGAGCGCAGCTTTCGCGCACACCACGCCGTTGCCGAAGCGTTAGACGCTCTGAGTATGACACACCAGCGCAAAATCACGCTGCCCTTCGTTGCGCGCCATCTCTCGCATGCCATGGCAAGCTTGCAAGCAGGTGCGCAAGAAAACTCGCGCGCCCCCTCTCCACTTCTCGATTCGTCCCCCGATTCGCCCCTCGATTAACCCCTGCGATTAACTTTAGCTGCATCCCGTCGTCTGACCGCAGGTCGTACAAGCGTAGCACGAGCCGCTGCGCACAAGCGTGATATGCCCACAATAGTCGCAGGAATCGCCGATTCCTTCGTCCATCGTCTTTGCCAACAAGTCCATGGGTATGGTTTTTGTTTTGACACCGTCGCCATGATTGTTGCCATTGCCATTACCATTGCCATTACCGTTTCGTTTCGCGGCGAGTTCGCGTCGCACATAGCCGCTGCTGGTCAGCTTCGCCAGATGGTCGATGGCTTTCTGCGCCTCTTTGCTCAAGCGCCCTTCGTCCTTGCCCTTGCCTAATCCTGTAAAGTCGCATTCGGGTGACAGGGATTCGGTGTGTTCCAAGTCTTCGCGTCCCAAGTAGCTGATGGCGAGCTCGCGGAAGATGTAGTCGAGGATGGAGGTTGCGTGGCGGATCGAAGCGTTCTCACGCACGACGCCGCTAGGTTCGAAACGCGTGAAGGTGAAGGCGTCAGCGAACTCTCTGAGCGGCACGCCGTATTGCAAGCCGATGGAGATGGCGATGGCGAAGTTGTTCATCAACGATCGAAATGCTGCGCCTTCCTTATGCATGTCGATGAAGATTTCTCCCAAC
>JABAAA010000029.1:6202-11064 GCA_014239005.1 Alphaproteobacteria bacterium
TCAACGATCGAAATGCTGCGCCTTCCTTATGCATGTCGATGAAGATTTCTCCCAACGATCCGTCTTCGTACTCGCCCGTGTGCAGATAGACCTTGTGTCCTCCGACGACGGCTTTTTGCGTGTAGCTCTTGCGACGCGCCGGCAGACGGTCGCGTTCGCCGCGTTCCAGCTTCTGAGGAAGGTTTTCCTTGCGCTCTTCTTCCCAAGTCTTCTTGTGGCACGCGAAGAGGTCGTGCGCGATCTTCTCGGCGAGTTGGTGGATTTGTTCTTGCGTCTCTTCTTGCCTTTCCATGTCGGACGGTGAATTTTTTTCTTCGCTTGCCGCGCTTGTTGTCAAGGGTTGCGAGAGCTTCGAGCCGTCGCGGTAAAGCGCGTTGGCTTTGATTCCCAGCTTCCACGAGGTCTCGTAGGCTTGCTGACAGTCTTCGACGGTGGCTTGATGCGGCATGTTGACGGTCTTGGAAATAGCGCCTGAGATGAAGGGTTGGGCTGCTGCCATCATGCGAATGTGGCTTTCGCACGAGAGGCTGCGTTTTCCAACCCCGCAAGGCGTTGCGCAATCGAAGACGGTGAGGTGTTCGCGTTTCAACAGACGCACGCCTTCGACGGTGAGTCTTCCGCATATCTCGGTGTTGGCGAGCGCGGTCTCTTGGGCGGAAAAACCCAGTGCCGCCAGCACGTCGCCGTTTTGTGCGACGAGACGTTGGAATTCTTTCGCACCCAAGGTGTGCGGCGTGAATGCGCCGCGAATGTGAAAGGCATTTTTCAAGGCTTGCTCGATCGCCTGTAGGTTTTCTTGGGAGAGTCCTTCGCGCATCAGCCTTGCGCGCGACAAGCCCTGTTCGTCGGTCGAGAGTCTGCCGCTGCCCGCGACAGCCTGTTCGATGGCGCGCACGTTGTCCTCGTCGTATCCGAGCGAGCGCAAGGCTAGGGAGAGGGTGGGATTGACGATCTTGAGCGTTCCTCCGCCTGCAAGTTTTTTCATTTTGACAAGCGCGAAATCGGGTTCGATTCCTGTCGTTGCGCAATCCATGACGATGCCGATCGTGCCGGTGGGAGCGATCACGCTAACTTGCGCGTTGCGAAACCCGTGTCGTTCGCCTTTTTCGAGAACGCGATCCCAGACCTCGCGCGCGCGGGTTGCAAGCGCCTTGTCGCTGCACGATTCGCTTTCGAAAGCGACGGGGGGACGGCTCAACCCTTCGTAGCCTTGTTCTTCTCCTCTGGCAGCGCGACGGTGGTTGCGCATGACGCGCAGCATGGGTTCGCGATTTTCAGCGAATCGCGCAAACGCTCCCAGTTCGCATGCCATGTCTGCGCTCGTTTCGTAAGCCGTTCCGCTCAACAGCGAGCTGACGGCGGCGCAGAAGCTTCTGCCCTCGACGCTGTCGTAGGGAACGCCGAAGCTCATGAGGGTGCCGCCCAAGTTGGCGAATCCGAGTCCGAGCGTGCGAAAGTCGTAAGAGTTGCGCGCGATGGCTTGCGAGGGAAATTGTGCCATGGCGACCGATATTTCCAACGCGCAAGTCCACAAGCGCGTAGCGTGAGTGAAGGCTTCGGTGAGGAATTCTTGCTTCGAGCAAAATTGCAAAAGGTTGAGAGAGGCGAGGTTGCAAGCCGTATCGTCGAGAAACATGTATTCGGAGCAAGGGTTCGACGCGTTGATGCGTCCCGAGTTGGGGCATGTGTGCCATTCGTTGATGGTGCTGTCGAACTGGATGCCCGGATCGGCGCTTGCCCATGCTGCGTCAGCGATGGCTTTCCACAGGTGTCTGGCGTTAAGCGTTTTGTGGGGTTTGCCGTCGGTGCGGCGGGTCAGCTGCCATGGTTCGTCCTGCTCGACGGCGTTCATAAAATCTTCGTTGACGCGCACGCTGTTGTTGGCGTTTTGTCCCGAAACGGTGAGGTAGGCGTTGCCTTGCCAGTCGGCATCGAAGGCGGAAAAGTGGATGCGACGTTCGCCTTGACGGGCTTTATGCAGCGCTTTGACGAGGATCGATTCGGGGATGCGGTCTCGGCGTGCCGATGTCAGAGCTGCTGCGAGCATGGGGTTAGTTGCTTCTTCGTGTCGTTGTTCTTCGGCAACGAGCTCGCTGTGCGCGGCGTCCAGCACGCGATCGAGGTGTTGTTGGCATCGTCGTGCGCCGACGACGAGCGAGGCGACTTTTTGTTCTTCTTGGACTTTCCAGTCGATGAACTCTTCGACATCGGGGTGATCGATATCGATGACGACCATCTTCGCCGCTCGGCGAGTGGTGCCGCCTGATTTGATCGCCCCTGCGGCGCGGTCGCCGATCTTGAGAAACGACATGAGCCCCGACGAGTATCCGCCTCCTGAAAGGGGTTCGTTTTCGCCGCGCAGTTGCGAGAAGTTGCTGCCTGTGCCTGAGCCGTACTTGAAGAGTCGGGCTTCGCGCACCCACAAATCCATGATTCCGTTGTCGCCGACCAAATCGTCTTTGACCGATTGGATGAAACACGCGTGGGGTTGCGGGCGTTCGTAGGCAGTTTCTGCCAGCATGGGAGTGTTCGTTTCTTCGTCGATGTACCAATGCCCCTGCGGCGGTCCTTCGATGCCGTACGCCCAAAAGAGCCCTGTGTTGAACCATTGTGGCGAGTTGGGCGAGGCGATTTGTGCCGCGAGCATATATTGCATTTCATCGAAGAAGGCGCGTGCGTCCCCATCGGAATCGAAGTATCCGTTCTTTACGCCCCAATAAGTCCATGTTCCAGCAAGGCGTGCGAAAACCTGTTTGGCGCTGGTTTCGCCTGCGAATTGTTTTTGCTCTGAAAGGGGGTTCAGTTTTTCTGTGTCGGGGACGGAGCGTTGTGCGAAGAGGGGGATGTTGGGTTCAGGGATGCGTTTGAAAAACTTCGGGATACCTTTTCTTCGGAAGTATTTTTGCGCCAAAATGTCGGTTGCGGTTTGCGACCAGCTTTTTGGCACTTCGACTTGGTCTTGCTTGAAGACGAGCTCGCCTGTGGCGGCGCGCAAGGATGCGGAGACGCGATGGAAGGGAATAGCAGCGTAGGGGCTTTTCCCTGCACGCGTATAATAGCGAGAGATTTTCAAAGGAGTGAGATATGAGTATCTGTAAAGGTGAGCAGCTTAAAAGCAGTATAAGCTACGCGCCAGCCCCTTAAATCTTATCCACAAGTTTTTTTGTTACCTCGAGGCATTATCGCACCAATGGCTTGGACGCGCACGGAACAGCCTTTGAGGAGAAGTACGCGCCTTCTATAATGGTAACAAAATGGTGCGCGCTTCCGATCGCGCAAGAAGCAACGTTGCCAGCAAAAAGCCCGTTAAACACGCCGTCCTTTTCTGCTACACTTTCTCCATGACCACCTCCGTCACCCGCCTCCTGACTCTCCTCCACGGCAAACCCGTCGGTCGAGATTCTTTGAACAATCGATACTACGAAGAGAAAAGATTTCCCAAACACCGTCCTCCCCGCCGCTGGGTTGTCTTCCATAGCAATCACCCCGAAGAAGCCTCTGCGATCACTCCCGCTTGGCACGCTTGGATCCATCACACGGCAAAAAACCCCCCCACCCAGTCGACAACCCCTCGCCTCCGCCACGCTTGGCAAAAACCCCACCAGCCCAACCCCACCGGCCACCCCCAAAGCCTCCACCCCCAAAAAACAGATCAACACCCAGCCCTACCAAGCTTGGAAACCCCCCGCCTGACCCCCTAACCTCCATTTCCCCCCACCACCTTGACAACGCCCAAACCCCCGCAACATTCCGCCGCCGCCCGCGCTCGGCAACAGCGCCTCCGACACCGCATCTACGGAAGCTTCATCCTCCTCCTGTTCTCTCTGCTGCTCGCACACTCTTACCGCGTCGACCAAACCGACACCGCCAACCGAGCCCTCCTGCTGTTCGCCGACTTTCTCAAAGTACAAGGACTGCGCCCAGGAAATCCGGTCACTCTGGGAGGAATCGCCATAGGAAAAGTCACGCATGTTTCGCTGCAAAAGCCCTCGATGAATGTGCGCGTGCAAATCGCGGTCGCCAACGACCTCCAGATTCCCGCCGATTCCGCAGCTGTCATCCGCACCCGAGACCTCTCCGGCAGCATGAGCCTCGTCATCGAACCCGGAGGCGAAGACGACAACCTCCAAGAAGGCGACTTCTTCTCCTTCACCCGCGAACCCATCGAGCTGCCCCAACTGATCACCACCATCGTCGAACGCGCAGAACGAAACATCTCCCGAAAACCCGACCTTTGAACGCCGTACTCATCCATCCCAAAGTCCACCAAGGAAACCCATGAAACACAGCTGGTTCGAATTGATCGCAGGCATCGCCGCGCTTGCCTGCGCCACAGGCTTCTTCTTCTATGTCACCGCCGACAAGGTCGAAGAAGGAGAACAAACCTTCACCGCACACTTTCCTTCCAGCCGCGGCATCGTGCGCGGCAGCGAAGTGCGCCTGAACGGCGTTGTCGTCGGAAAAGTGACCGGCGTCCATGTCGATCCTGCCGTCTTCGACGCTGTTGTCACGCTCATCGTCTCCGATTCGCTACGTCTCCCCTTCGACAGCCAGCTGATCGCACAAAGCCCGCTACTGCTAGGCGAAGCCTACCTCAACCTCGTCCCTGGCAAAGAGATTGCAACCTTGCAAAACGGCGATCGAATCGTCTCCACTCGCAGCGAACCCACCTTCGAAGAAATTCTCGAACGCGCCGTCTTCGTCGTCGGCGAACAGGCGCGATGACCCCTCGCCCGACACAACATCGCCTGCAGCAGCGTCCAACAGGCAAAAGCCCTCCTCACACACAACCCGCCGAAAGACAGGCACAGGGAGAGTTTTGTGCGATTCCCCGTACGACCTCCCGCACGATGTCTGTCGTC
>JABAAA010000002.1:0-19754 GCA_014239005.1 Alphaproteobacteria bacterium
GATCGCGCAAGTCGACGAACAGAAGGTTGCCATGGTCGCGCTTGCGCGCGATCCAGCCTGCCAGTCGAACCTTCGTGCCTACCTGGCTGTGCCGCAAGGCGTCGCAACGTTGCGTGCGGTAGGGGTTATCAGGAGAAGAAGTAGACATAGCACAAGAGGGTGAAACAGCCCCAGCATACGAGGATGAGGGGCAAGCCTGCACGAAGAAAATCGCTGAAACGGTACTGCCCTGCGTTCATGACGAGCAGGTTCGTCTGATAGCCGATGGGCGTTGCGAAGGCGCAGTTGGCTGCGAACAGAACGGCGATGGCAAACGGGATGTGCGAGACGCCGAGGCGATCGGCGATGGCGACCGCGATCGGTGTGAACAGCACCGCCGCCGCCTTGGTGGAGATGACATTCGACAGCAGAGCGACGAAGAGGAAGAAGCACGAGAGGACGAACGGAGGATGGGCTGCGTTTTGCGTTGCAAAAAGGAATCCCTTGGCGAGCAGGCTGTCGCCACCCGTGACCTGCAACGCGGCTGCGAGCGCGATTGCAGAGGCGATGACGAGAACGATCTTGCGATCGAGCGCGCGCACGGCATCTTCCAGCGAGATCACATCGAGCGCGATCACCAGGGTTGCGCCGAAGATGGCACAGAAGGAGATGGGTGCCATGCCCGTTGCCGCAGCAAGGATGCACAAGGTGAAGATGCCTGCGGCCACGCTGGCGCGCTCGGCGTCGGGCAGCTTATGGATCGAATCCTCGACCGCCACCAGATCGCGAACCTGTCCCAAGGCGCGCACATCGCTGGTGCGTCCTTGCACCAGCGCGATGTCGCCGGCGCGTAGTTTGGTCGAGGTGAGGTTACGCAGCATACGCCGTGCACCGCGCTCCAGTCCCAAGACGACGCAATGGTAGCGAAAACGAAAGCGCAAATCTTGCAAGCTGCGTCCGACGAACGAAGAGTGCGGCGGCACGAAGAACTCTGCCAGCACCGTTTCTTCTTCCACTCCGCTCAACTGCGGTGCCAGCAAGCCGTGCTCTTCCGATTCCACCAGCTCGTCGATGCGACGGCGCGAGGCTGAGATCAGCAACACATCGCCCGCGCGCAACAGAAACGACAACTTCGGCGGCGAGAACGAAACCTCGCCGCGCTGTACCAAGACGACCATCGCCCGCTCGATGACCGAGAACAGACGCACGCTCGCAGCCTTGCCGACGAAAGGCGAGTCGCCGGTGATGGTAAACTGCGCAACAAACCTCTTGCCCTTGCGCGCACTCTGCAGCTTGCGCTGCCGCCAGCCCTCGCGACGATTCGAAAGTAGCAGCGGCAAGGCGAAAAGAATGTAGACAAGTCCCACCCCTGCAATGCACAGCCCAGGCAGCGTCACGGCGAAGAAACCCAGACTTTCTCGCCCCATCGCGACCAACGCGCCTGCAACCAACAGGTTCGTCGAAGAGCCTATCAGGGTCGTCATGCCGCCCAGCACCGACGCGAAGCTCATGCCCATCATCGACCAACGCGCTTCTTGAGATTTCCGCTCCATCAGCGTGCGCAACACAGGAATGAACAACACGACGACGGGAATGTTGTTCAAAAAGGCGCTCAACAACAACGTTGCCAACAACAACAGCAGCATCGCCAGCCCATAGGAAGGCAAGCGCGAGAGCCCCCGCGAAACAAACGACAGAGCGCCCGTGCTGGCTAAAGCTTCGCCGATCACCAACAATCCCAGCACCGTCAGCAAGGCGGGCGAGGCGAAGCCCGAAAGCAAGGTTGCCGAGCTCAGCTTGTGCGCCGTCGAAAGAAACGGCGGCAACACCACGAACAGCACCAGCAGGCTGCAAAGCAACAGCAACGCCGTCACTTCCATCGACAGGCGTTCGCTCGCGTAAAAGTACAGTCCAACAACGATCAACGCGAAGACCGAAAATATCTGCAACTGCGGTACCAGCGTGGGAACCAACTCGGGAAGAAGAGCCAAACGATCAAACACAAAAAACAATCCACCTTGCATCACCAGTATTCCCGACAATCTACAGATTGTGCGCAAGTCAAGCAAGGCTTTGACAGCAGGGGGCTTTTTCTCGCACTATGCGAAGACGCTCTACGCGCTTGTCGGGACAGATTGTCGGGCAAGCGAGCATAAGGGACTTGTAAGACAGCATAAAATACTAGGGGTGGAAAACGATGTATTTGATGTGTCCGCGTTGCCGTTCGTGCTTTGGGATGGATGCCAGCGCCTTGGACAAGCGAGGACGCAAGGTGCGCTGTTCCGTCTGCGCCAAGACGTGGCGTGCGCGACAGCAAGACTTGCTCGACCAGCTGCCGCAGAAAGAAGGGGCGCAAAAGGTAACAGAAGGAGTAACGCAAGAGGCAACAGAAGCTTTTACCAAAGCGACCCAAGCTGCCGTTCCCTTACCATCGTCCGCAGGCTCGCGCGCGAACGCTCCGCCGCCGTCTGCTTCTTCGCCTCTAGCTTCACCTCTATCCTCGCCCTATGCCCCCGACATCCCGTCGCCGCAGTCGGCGGAAACGGAGGGGGCTGCGGCAAGGTTGGAAGCCTTGACGCAGCATCACCACGCCTTCGCCCCCTTGCATTTCGCCGAGCGCAGCATCGAACAGCCCCTCAACAACCTGCTGCGCTTCGCCTTCGCCTGGATGGTTTGGGGGGCGTTCTTGCTAGGTTTATTTTACGCGGTGCGCACCTATCCGCTCGACATTTTGAACCGCTTTCCCAACGCCATCCATATCTACGAGCGTTTGAACATGAGCCATCCCGATTTTGCCAAGCTCTTGCTGAACGGCAAGGACTACAGCTTGACGCAGGTGGAGGTGGTGAGCGAGTATCGTCTTTCGCGCGACCTGCTAGTCGTGCGTGCACTGGTCGGCAACCGCACGAATGAAGAGAGACCAGTACCAATCTTGCGCGGCACGTTCTTTGACGCACGCGGAGAAGAGACGGGATACTTCCATTTCGAACCCCAAGAGGAAACCTTGCCCGCTCAAGGGGCGCTGGAGTACAACGCGCAGGTCGATCTACCGCTACCGACCAGCACAACCTTGACCTTGACCTTGTTGAGTTTCTTTGAGGGACGGCTAGACCTTGGGGGTTCGCGCTTGAAGGTGCATAACACGAAAAAACGCGATAAAGAAAAGACCTCCGACAAAGAAAAGCCGTAACATCACAAAAGCATCACAAGAGCGCTTTGTTGCGCTTCCCTGCTTTTTGCTTTTTCCGTCTACTCGTGAATGTCCTTGGAAGTCTTGGTCACGCGCACCGAAAAATGCTCGCGATCCGCCATCAAGTTGCCCCGCGCCACAAGGTGCTTGCCAATCTTCAAGTCCACCTCGCCCTCCAGGCTCTTGTCGAGCGAAATGATAGCGCCTCGACCAATCTGCAAAAGGTTGCCGACGCGCAGATCGGTCGCGCCGATCTCCGCCCAAATTTCCAGCGGCACGCGCGTCAATGCCAACTCTTCTCGTCCAAAAGCCATCTCTGCCTCACGACAAAAAAATCGAAGTACTGCCCCTGAGTCTACCCTTGCAACAACAAAAAATCAAGTCGCGCCTTCTCCGCAACCCTCAAACGTTCGAACGCTCGCTGCCACCCGCGCCGCCAGTCGCCCGCGTCAGGCTCGCCGTGATACAGACTCATGGCGCGCCGCGAAAGACACGCAGCACCGCGCCAAGCAGAACGACGCGACAAACGCTGAGACAACAGACGCGACGAGTAAAAAGATGACCCAGAAGTTGATCGAGAAATCGGTCGAGAAGCCGGCCGAGAAGCCAACAAAGCCTGTTCGATCGCCCAAAAAAGCTTTTCGGCAATCTGCTTGCGCCACCGCGGACGCGCCGCCTCGTGCTTGCAAGCAAACGAACAGGGCGAGCGCCACAACGCGCGCCCGACCATCACCCCGGCGAACGGGGCGAGCAACGCCTCGGCTTCCGAAAGGCTTTGCACTCCGCCGTTGTAGACGACGGGCAGCGAAGGACGCGCTGCTTGCAGACGGCGCGCGACATCGGGTCTCAACGGAGGAAGCGTGCGGTTCTCTTTCGTGCTCACCCCTTTCAGCCACGCCTTGCGCGCGTGCAAGTAGAGTCGGTCGCAGCCCGCAGCGCACAAGGTGTCGACAAGGGCGTGCAACCGCTCCTCGTCGTCGTGATCGTCGACGCCGATGCGCGTCTTGACGCTGACAAGAACCCCCTCCCCCTCCAGCTCCTCCTTCATCGCAGCGACAAGGCGCGCCGCCACATCGGGCGACTTCATCAGGCACGCTCCGAACCCCCCCTTCGTCACGCGAGGCGAAGGACAGCCCAAGTTCAAATTGACCTCGCAAAAAGGATAGGCGCGTGCAAGCGCGCTCGCCTTGCCAAGCTCGACAGGATCTGAGCCGCCCAATTGCAACACAAGACCGCCGTTTCTTACTTCGCGGGAAGGCAAGACTTCCTGCCAGTCGAAGTATTCTTGCAAGCGTGCCTGCGCAAGCACGCCGCCATAGACGAGTGCTGCTGCGGGGATCATCTCTGTACACAACAGCGCCTGCGGCAAGATCTGTCGCAAGTAGGCGCAACCCGCAGCATCGGTGCGCCCCATCATGGGGGCGACCACCAAACGATCGCCCAAAGTATCAGGAGCGTCAGGGGTGTCAGGAGCGTCAGGAGCGTCAGAGGTGTCAAGAGCGTCAGACATACTTGTTTTCACGATGGGATTCTCGAAAAATTTTTCTCTGCCGCCATGCTGTCCTTCTAGCCTGTTTTCCGCAGATTTGCTAGAATGACGCATCATGCATGGACTTTCGGAACTTTTGGGTATCGCGGTTGTTGCCGTGACCGCCACCTTGTGCGGCATGGCGATGGTGCAATTTCGCCAGCCGCCGATCATCGGCTACATCTTCGCCGGCATCCTGCTGGGACCGAGCGCCTTGGGGCTTGTTCAGAATCGCGAGAGCATCGAGACGCTCGCCGAGATCGGCGTCATCATGTTGCTCTATTTCATCGGCATCGAGCTTTCGTTGCAGAGCTTCCGACAGATTTGGAAGATTGCCGTCGGCGCAACGGCGTTGCAAATCGTCGTGAGTCTTCTGTTGGTCTCGTGGCTGGGTCCTCGATTCGGTCTTTCGCCCGGACAGATTCTTCTGTTTGCCTTCTGCCTTGCCGTTTCTTCGACCGCCGTTTCGGTGACGGTAGTGCAAAGCATCGGCGAGAGCAACACGCGCACCGGACAACTGGTGATCGGCATTCTGATCGCGCAGGATTTGGCGATCGCACCGATGCTGTTGATCATCGCGGGCTTTGGCAACGGCGGCATGCCCGATATGGGCAGCATGACGAAGATCGCCTTGGAGGTGTCCTTTTCCATCGTCGTGCTAGTTGCGGTCATCGTGCTGCTGACGAGGAAGAAATCTTTCAACATGCCGTTTGCCGACTTGATCATGACGAAGCGCGACCTGACACCCTTGGCAGTGCTGGCATGGTGTTTCGCCTTTGCACTGGTGAGCGGCGTGTTGGGTCTTTCGCCCGCCTTCGGCGCTTTTCTCGCAGGCTTGACGATCGGCAACAGCGCACAGAGCCACGTTGCGCACAAGAACGCCGAGCCCATCAAGGTTGTCTTGCTGATGGTCTTCTTCCTTTCGATCGGGCTGCTGATCGACTTGGAGTTTTTGTTCGCCAACTTCTTAGCCGTCACGACGATTCTTGTCGGCGCGACCTTGTTCAAAACACTACTCAACATTCTTGCGCTGCGTCTGTTGGGTAGGAAGTGGGATCAGGCTTTCTTGGCGAGCCTGCTGCTGGGACAGATGGGCGAGTTTTCTTTCGTCATGGGGGCGGTTGCCGTTAGTGTCGCCTTGATCGACCAAATTTTGCTGAACTACCTGATCAGCATCACTGTTCTTTCGTTGATCACCTCTCCGTTTTATGTCGCCGTCTCGCGCCGTCTGCACACGCAGATGCTGGAGAAAGGCGGAGAGATCGGGTTGCTAACCTTGATCGGCACTGTCCTTGTTTCTCTGTCACCTTTTTCGCGAAGGAGGCTTTCCAAGCGCGAAGTTCAGCGTTTGCATCATGAGTGGAAAAAATCGCAACAGGGAAAGCAACCCAAAGGAAAGCGCTGGAAGGTCGGCGGTTGAGGGTCCTTGTGGATTTGTACTGGGAACGACGGCAAGCCTCGCAGGAGGGGAAAATGCAAGAGGGGCAGCAGCATGAGGGGCAGGATGGGAAAAGGCGAGAAGATCGTTGGCTCGCAGGAATTGACGAGGTTGGGCGTGGTCCGATAGCAGGACCTGTGGTGGCGGCGGCGGTGGTTTTTCCTCCTTCGCTGTTCGATGCACCGCCGTGCTTTTTGAAACAAGTCAGAGACAGCAAACAGCTATCGAGTTCGGTGCGCGAACGTTTGGCGGGTTCAATTACCACCAGTGCTTTTGTCGGCTTGGGCGCAGCTTCGGTGGCGGAGATTGAGCGGATAAACATTTTGCAAGCGAGTTTGCGAGCGATGGAGCGTGCTTTTGCGCGTTTGTGTGGAACATTGGAGCGGGCGCAAGGACGGGGCGTGGATGTTTGTCTTGTGGATGGGCGGGATGTTCCTTTGCTCGTTCCTGTCCCTGAGGAGGTGATTGCCGTTGTTCGAGGGGATACGAAATCGGTGACGATTGCTTGTGCGTCGATTGTGGCGAAGGTGGTACGGGATCGGCTGATGGAAAGGTTGGGGGTGCGCTATCCGTACTATGGGTGGGGGAAGAACCGAGGGTATGGGGTGGCAAAGCATTTGGAGGCGGTGGGAGCGGAGGGTTTGTCGCCGCACCATCGCAGGACATTCGCGCCGTGTCGGGCGTTGTTGTTGAAGCAAACGGCGTCTTGATTCTTATCCTAAGGAAAAAAGCCTTGACGCTGCATACTATTGTCTGCTATGCTGAAAAGAAAAACTCCCCCCACCTCCCGTGTCTCCCCTCGCCAAAAGCCTCGACCGAAGCCTCGACCGAATTCTGCACGGCGATTGCATCACCACCATGCAACGCCTCCCTGCCCAAAGCGTCGATGCCGTCTTCGCCGACCCCCCCTATTTTTTGCAACTCGACAAACCGCTCCATCGCCCCGACGAGACAAAAGTCGACGGCGTATCCGAAGCATGGGACAAATTCGCCGACTTCCAAGAATACGACAACTTCAACCGCGCGTGGCTCACCCAAGCTCGCCGCATCCTCAAAGACAACGGAACACTCTGGGTCATCGGCTCCTACCACAATATCTATCGCATCGGAGCGCTTTTGCAAGACCTGAACTTTTGGATCCTCAACGACATCCTGTGGGTCAAAACGAACCCCATGCCAAACTTCCACGGCAGACGCTTCACCAACGCCCACGAAACGCTGCTGTGGTGCTCCAAAACCCGCAACGCACGCTATCGCTTCAACTATCGCGCGCTCAAACAACTGAACGGCGAAAAACAAATGCGCAGCGACTGGCACCTCCCCCTCTGCAACGGCAAAGAACGTCTGCGCGACAAGGACGGCACAAAGATCCACCCGACACAAAAACCCCTCTCGCTGCTCTATCGCGTCCTTCTCGCCAGCACGCACGTCGGAGATATCGTGCTAGACCCCTTCTGCGGCAGCGGTACCACCCCCGCCGCCTGCCGCCGCCTGGATCGCCGCTACATCGGTATCGAACGCGAGGCACACTATGTACGCGCCGCTCGCCAACGTCTGAAACGCATCCCCCCTGCTACCTCGCAAGAATGCCTTCAGCTGCCCGAGCCACGTCAACAAGCACGCGACATCCCCTTCGCCGCCCTGCTGGAAAACGGACTCCTCCTGCCGGGCGACAAGCTCGAAAGCGCGTGCCGTCAGTATCAAGCGCTCGTCACCTCCGAAGGATTGCTGTCACGCAACCAACGCCGCGCCTCCATCCATCAATGGGCAGCCGAACTCGCCGGACGAACAAGCTGCAACGGATGGACATACTGGTTCCACCCGCAAAAACAACAACACGCCACACGCGTGCCGCTACAAGAACTCAGAGAACATTTGCGAACAATCTCGCGCGCCACACAAAAACCCGTCAAAGAACCTTACTCGCCCGCAGAAGCCAAGGAAGAAACGGCAAGCGAAGAGGTGGAAGAAGAGAGGGGATAGAAGGCGCGTACGAAGCGTACGGTCTCCGCAACATCGTGTACGCGCAAGATGCGTACGCCTCCCGCCATGGCAGCAGCCACCGATGCCAAACTGCCCTCCAAACGTTCGGCAGGATTGGAAGAACTCGAAGAACTCGAATATCCCCCCTCGTCCCCTCGCGCCAGCAAAGCCCCCAAGAAAGACTTGCGCGACGCCCCCAGCATCGTCGGAAACGCCAGCGCGTCCAGCGCCGCCCACGAGCGCAAGATCGTCAGGTTTTGCGCCAAAGTCTTGCCGAAGCCCAAGCCCGGGTCGAGGACGATCTTCTCGCGCCGCACACCAGCACGCACGCACGCCTCCGCCAGTGCCTCCAAGCGCGCAAGCACGGAAAGGAAGGCGGATTCCGATTCCTCTTTGGGTTGCCACGAACCCCCACCCTCATGTTTCAAACCACGATGCAGACGGCTGGCGGCGTGATGCATCAACACCACCCATCCCCGCTCCTCGTCGCCTGTCTTGCCAAGCTCACGCCACAAGGCAGGACGTTCGACGCCTGACACATCGTTGAGCATGTGCGCACCCAAGCGCAAGGATTCCAACGCCAACTCCGCCTTGTCGGTGTCGACCGAAAGCAAAGCTTCGGGAAAAGCACGCAACAGCGCCTCCAGCGAAGGCAATAGGCGCGCTCGTTCTTGCTCTACCGAAAGAGCTGTCGCGCCGGGACGCGTGCTTTGCGCTCCCACATCCAGCCAATCTGCCCCTGCAAGCAAGGCGCGCTCGGCGGCACGCAACAGGCGCGTCGCATCGTCGTGTCTTTCTTTTGGTCTCCCTTTTAGACTTCCTTTTGTCTTATGGACGGAAGAAAGCAAGCCGTCGCCCGAAAAGGAATCGGGCGTGACATTGATAATCGCCATGACCGCAGGCGGCAGGTCGCGCCGTAGCAGCTTTGCACAACCCGCGCGTAGCGACGGCGAAGAACACGAGGCTGCCCGCCTCTGCTGGTCTTGATTCTTCGCGTCCTGATTCTTGTCGTCTTGACTCTGCAAGGTAGAGCCCATAGCATGTCCTCCCATGATCGAGGCGAGCCAAAGGAATCATGGTCTTCCATACCACAAGCTACCGTATCCTTGTCGAGAACCTGACCTTGCAAGCGCGCATCGGCATCCTGCCCGAAGAACGCACCACCCCGCAACGTTTGTGCGTTTCCTTGCGCATTGCGTCGTCCGTCTCGCGCTCGGTTGAACGAAGATCTTTTTTGTGCTACAAGGAGCTGGTAGAAGAAATCACAGACTTGATTTCACAAGGACACATCGACCTGTTGGAAGACTTGGCAGAGAGGCTTGCAACCTTGTGCTTCGCTCGTCCGCAAGCCCTCTCCGTGTGGATGCGCTTGAGCAAACCCGATGCTCTTGCTGATGCCGAGGCGGTCGGGATCGAGACAACCTTCGAACGAAAAGGAGGAACGCCATAGATTATGATTATGACCATGATTATGACCAAGACCAAGACCAAGACCATGACCTACAGCACGACCAACACCCTGACCGATGTCACGACGCACACGACGAGAAAAGCGTTTTCTCTTTTTGCGATGATGTTTGCAAGTCTCACCTTGTTGTTTTTGTTCGGCGCGCGTAGCGAGGCTATTGCTGCGCTCACCGAGGATCAGAAGAGCGAGATTGCCCTGCAATTCATCAAGCAAAACGGCACGGTGATGGCTTCGATCATGGGAAACGAAAGCATGACGCGACAAAAAAGACGCCTCAAGCTGAAAGCGATCATGGAAAATAATTTCGATCTTGCCACCATGATGCGTGCCATCATCGGTCCTTACTGGCGCAAGATGGACGAGCAGCAGCGCGAACGCTATAAAAATGCTTCGACGCAATGGATCGTTCTATATTCGGCGAACTTTCTAAGCACGATCAAACCTGTCAAGTTCGAGGTGCTTTCGGCAAGTCCGCTTGGCAAGGATGTGCTGGTGGAAACCAAGACGCAAGCCAAGGGCAAACCCGAACCCGTCACGATGCATTGGCGAGTGCGCTTCACCCCCGACGACCGAGCCACCTTGATCGACATGCACTTTCGCGGACTCAGTATGGTGGCAGCGCAACGCGGCGAGGTCTCTGCGATGCTGGCTGAGCGGGGTATCCCTACCTTCCTCGACAAGATCGAGAAAAGGCTTGTGAAGATCCGACAGGAATTCAACAAAAACTGACGACGATGTTTGCTCGCTGATGTTTGCTCGCTTTGTCATCGGCGGGGGCGCGGTCGTCGCGCTCTGCTTTGCGCTATCGGCAGGAGAGGTAGCCCAAAGTCAAGAGCTGGGAAAAGGGCTCAAGCGCAGCGACGCTTGCACCCTCCGGCAAGTGCGCGCTTTTGCCGACAGCAAGGCGCGTGCTTTGCTGAAAGAGATTCAGCAACAACAAAAGGCGACCGCAGAGAAGGCTTCGAAAAGAAAGCAGTTGCAAGCTTACAAGGACATCTTGCGTCAGATCTTCGCCTACGAGACGGTGGCGCGCAGCTTGGTGGGTCCTTACTGGCGCAAGATGTCGTCTTCCGAGCGCGAAGAGTACACGACGATTCTCACCGCGATGTTGGAGAGTTTGGTGAGCAACGCGATCTACAATCTTCCTGTCAAGGGCTACGAGGTGTCGAAGGTGTCGCGGCTGGGAAAAGATTTCGCGGTTAACCTGTCGGTGAGTGTCGAGGACGACGCGGATGATCTGCTGATCGTTTGGCGGGTGCGTTGTTTCGAAAGGGGGAGAGGGGAAGGTGCGCGCATGGGGATCATCGATGTGATCGTTCGCAGTGTGAGTGTGATCGCAGGCAAGCGGCGTGAGATGACGGATATTCTAAGCAAGCAGGGGATAGGACAGTTTTTGCGCATGCTGGCGTACGAGCGCGACAGGCTCAAAAAGCAAGAGCGATAGAGATCGGCGACAACGTCTTTTCGTTTCTACAAAACCCATCGCTAAAACTCATCGCTAAAACCCGTCGCTCACTCGTAAGCGAGCCTCCATCAACACTTTTTCCTTAAGCGAAGCGAACACGCAACCGCGCGAAAAAAACAATTCGCTTACTACGACACCGAACGCATCGGTGGAACAGGCGGCGGCGCAGCAGGAGCCGCAACGCGTGCTGAAGGAGCAGGAGGAGCAGGAGGAGCAGAAGCATGCGGAGGAGGAGCAGGAGGAGCAGAAGTATGAGGAGGAGGAGCAGGAGCGCCCCCCGCAGCAGGAGGTGGTGGTGGTGGTGGAGCGCCATCCGCAGGAGCAGGAGCGCCTTCTGCAGCAGGTGGCGGCGAAGGCGAAGGCGCCTCCAACATCACATCCGACAACAACCCCTCTTTTTCGCGAACCTTGTTTTCAATCACACGCGCACTTTTCTCATTCGCGCGCAACCACGTTCGTGCATTCTCACGCCCCTGCGCAATCCGTTGCTTGTCGTATGCATACCACGCCCCCGATTTCTCGATAATTCCCGCGCTCACTCCCAAGTCCAAGATCTCGCCACTCTTGGAAATTCCTTCGTCGTACATAATATCGAACTCGACGACTCGAAACGGCGGAGCCACCTTGTTCTTGACAACCTTGACCCGCGTCTGATTTCCGACCACGACATCCTTGTCCTTGACCGCCCCAATGCGCCGAATGTCGAGACGCACGCTGGCATAAAACTTCAACGCGTTGCCTCCCGTGGTCGTCTCCGGATTGCCGAACATGACGCCGATCTTCATGCGGATCTGGTTGATAAAAATAACCATCGTGCGCGACCGCGCGACCGATCCCGTCAGCTTCCGCAAGGCTTGGCTCATGAGCCTTGCATGCAAGCCGACATGGGTATCGCCCATGTCGCCCTCAAGCTCGGCGCGCGGCACGAGGGCCGCGACCGAATCGATGACCAGCACATCGAGCGCGCTGGAGCGCACGAGCGTATCGGCGATCTCCAACGCCTGTTCTCCCGCGTCGGGCTGCGAGATGAGCAAGGCGTCCAAGTTGATGCCAAGCTTCTTGGCATAGGAAGGATCGAGCGCATGCTCTGCGTCCAAGAACGCGCACTGCCCGCCCCGACGCTGCGCCTCGGCGATCACATGCAGCGCCAAGGTCGTCTTGCCCGAAGATTCCGGTCCGTAGATCTCGATGATGCGCCCGCGCGGCAAGCCCCCCACGCCTAACGCGATGTCCAAGCCCAGCGAGCCCGTCGAGATGGATTCGATCCCCTCCACCTCCTGATGTCCTAAGCGCATGATCGAACCCTTGCCGAAGCTGCGCTCGATCTCGTCCAACGCAGAGGCAAGCGCCTTCTGTTTGTCGCTTTGTTGCTTGCTGTTCGACTTCTCCATCAGAGCGCCTCCTCGACATCGGCTACACAAACCCGCCCGCAACGAGCGTACGACGCAGGCAAGAAAAAAGCAAGTCTCTTACTACAAGTCTCTTACTACAAGTCTCTTGCTACAAGTCTCTTGCCACAAGAAATCCACGGGTCGCGCTTGACTAAAAAGGCAAAAACACATAGAATGCCGCGCTAAGGTCTGTGCGAGAGTCTGTGCGATGGTCTGCGCGAGCAAAAACCACCCGCAACAACGGGCGAAAGCGAACAGGACCACCCGTAAGGCAGAAGAAAAAAAACAGAGAACGCGAAGACGACCATAAGGAACGCAGGACAACGTAATGCAAGACAACGCAACGCAGGACAGCACAATGCAAGACAGCGCAACGCAAGACAAGGCAATGCAAGACAGCGCAACGCAAGACAGCGCAACGCAAGACAAGTCCGTGAGTGATTTTTCCACGCTCGGCTTGAGCGAGAAGTTATTGCAACAGGTGGCACAGGCAGGATTTTCATGCCCGACCCCAATTCAAGCGCAGGCGATTCCCAACGTCTTGATGAACCGCGACCTCGTCGGGATTGCACAAACTGGCACCGGCAAGACCGCCGCCTTCGTCTTGCCGCTGCTCGATATACTGGCGCACGGCAGACAACGCGCGGCGCTTCCGCGTGCGCTGGTGCTGAACCCGACGCGCGAGCTTGCGATGCAAACCGCGCAAGTGACCGAAACCTTTGCGCGAAACTTGGGGATTAGCCACACGCTGCTGATCGGCGGCATGACGATAGGCGAGCAAACACGTGCCCTCACGCGTGCCCCCGATGTCGTGATTGCAACGCCGGGCAGATTGTTGGACTTGCACGGACGCGGCAAGCTTATGTTCAACGCGATCACGGTGCTGGTGATCGACGAAGCCGATCGCATGCTGGACATGGGGTTCATTCCCGATGTCGAACGCATCTGCGCGCTGCTGCCCGCACGACGCCAAACGATTCTGATGAGCGCCACGTTGGACGATGCGGTCGCGCGCCTGATCAAACGTTTCACGACCGCCGCAAAACATATCGATCTCTCTCCGCAACGGCGCAGCGCAGACACGGTCGAAGAAGTCTTTCTGTCCGTAGCCTCTGAGCGAACCAAGCTGGCATGGCTGACCCAAGAGCTCGCGAAGCACAACTCTGTGTTGGTGTTTTGCAACCGCCGCCAGCGCGTGCGCGAGGTTACAAAACAGCTTTTGCAAAATCGCATAGCCCATGTCGGACAGCTGCACGGCGACATGCCGCAGCCCTTGCGCATTGCAGAACTCGAACGTTTCCGCAACGGCACGCTCAAAACTCTCGTCTGCTCCGATGTGGCAGCGCGCGGCTTGGATATCGAAGCCGTCGATTGCGTCGTCAACTTCGACGTGCCTCTGACGCGCGACAACTATGTCCACCGAATCGGACGCACAGGGCGCGCAGGACTGCGCGGCATCGCCGTCACCTATGTGAGCCGCGAAGACAGAGTGCTGCTGGAACGCATCGGGATGCTCGATCGTCTCAACGACCTCAAGGACTTCGACAACGAAAACCCCGCCGACAACTCCCCCGCCGACAACTCCCCCAGACAGGAAACAAGACAGGAAACAAGACAACGCGAAACAACAAAAGAACGCACGCAAGGCAGAGGAAGAAGAAACAGAAACCACCACTCGGACAACCCCGAAGAATGGCAACAAGAACGGCAACAAGAACGGCAACACGAGCGGCAACACGAGCGGCCAAAAGAGCGGCAACAAGAGCGGCAAGAATCTTTGCCCGCCTTCCTGCGCAACCCCGTCTGACGCGAGGCGACCTTCCTCCCTAATCTTGCACCCCTTACGCGGAGAACCCGTTTTATGGCAGAAAGCCCCTCCCCTTTAACCGTCGCTCGTCCTTCGGCGGATCCCGTCGCAGACCATCGCTATCATGTGCAACACTCGCACCCCCTGCCGTCGCTGGATACAGTGCACGCGCGCGCCTATCAAGCGCAAAGCGCCGGCGGCAACGAAGGCTTCTTGGCTTATGTCTGCGACCGCCGCTTCTTTCCTCGCCTAAGTGCCTGCGACGCGTTCGTGCGCTTGCGCCACAGCGCGCTGATACAATTTCAAGAATGGCAACTGCAACGCGACGAGGAAGGCGTGGAGCGCGTCGTTCTGATCTACAAGCATCCGAACAAAGGGCTGTACTTGGATTCGCTGGAAAAAACGACGACAGCAATGCCCCTGAAAGAATGCGTGAAACGATTTTTGAAACCCGTGCTTGCTCCCTTGCAAGCGATTCACGCCGTCGGTCTAACCTATCGCGCCTTTTCGCCGACCAACCTTTTTGTTCAAGGTTCGGAGATGAACTCGTTCGTGTTGGGACAATGTCTGAGCGAGCCCGCGGGCTCGTTGCAACCGCGTCTTTTTGAAACGCTAACCTGCGCCATGACAGAACCGCAAGGGCGCGGCAGCGAGATCGCTGCCAACGACTATTACGCGTTGGGCGTGATGGTCTTCACGTTGCTGCGAGGACACGTGCCTTTGCGCATGGTCTCGGAAGAAGCGGTGATCTTGCAAAAGGCACGCTTGGGCTCGTACCGCGCGCTGCTGGAGCATGCACAGATGGAGGCGGAAAGCGCCGAGTTGTTGCGCGGATTGTTGGACGACAACCCCGGCACACGCTGGGGCTACGAAGAAGTGGTGGCGTGGCTGGGAGGCTATCGACGCTCGGTCGACAACCACTTCACGCCGCCGCGCGCGAAAGTGCCGTACTACCTGCGCGAGCAAGCGATCACCACGCGCCAAGAGATGTGCTACATGTTGCATCGCAACTGGAAGGACGCGATCGATATAAGCAGGCACTCCGATCTTGGACATTGGATCCGACGATCCTTTGCCGACGACGCCGACGCAAGAGCCATCCTGCAACTGCGAGACGAGAAAGCCAGCCCCGATGTCCACAAGTCCGACCTGACCGACAGCTTGACGCGTACGCTCATCTTGCTGAACCCGTTAGCGCCCATCTTGTCGCGCGATTCGGGCTTCACAGTCACAGGCGTCGGCAACATGCTCGCCAAGTACCACCAGCAGCCCGGCAAGATCGCAACTTTGCTTCACATCCTCAAACAGGGAACCCACGATTTTTGGATGCGACACCACATCTACAGCGCGCCCGCCTACCTCGCCGCCGTCAAGACGATCTCTATCCTGGTCCAGCGCGTGCTGCACAGCGACAATGATTTCGCCACCTTGCGCTTCTTCTACACGCTCAACCTCGACGCGCCTTGCATGTCGGCGTTGTTTGCAAGAGACTATGTCTACGGCTTGTCGTCGCTGCTGGAACGCTTGGAAAAAAGACTGGAGGCACAAGAGGAAGAATCACGTCTACAACTCGATTCGCACCTGCTCGCCTACATCTCCGCCTACCACGACACCGACGGTGCCGACGCGCTGACCGCAGCCCTGCAACAAGGGGATCCGATCAAAAGCGGGTTGGCGCAAGTGCGCCTGCTCAACATTGTCCAACGACGCCACAACCGCGTACCTGCCTACCGTCTCTGTCGTGCATTGCTGCCCCTGCTCGAGCCCGCACTGGAACGCTTTCACAACATCGAAAAACGAGAAGAGCTGAAAAAACATTTGCAAACATGTGTCAAGGACGGGTGGATCGAGCCCATGCTGTCGCTCGTCGACAACCCCTCGCTGCTTGCCAAAGATGCCAAGTCTTACTTCGAAGCGCAAAAACGCTACAAAAACAACCACCAAGAGCTGATGCGCATCGCGCACGCCCACCATGACATGCCGGCCCAAATCCATCGCACTGCAAACAACGCCGCCATGACCACCAGCTCCGGGCTCATGGTCGTGGGTTTCATCACCATGCTACTGAGGCTCATCTAGCATGACGACGCCGAACGAACCGCCGATGCAGGGGTCGCGCGCCAAGCTCGTCCTTCCGATCCTGACGGCATGCCTTGTCATCTTGGCAGGGATCTATTCGCCGTGGATCCTGTTCGCCTCCTTCGCCCTGCTACCAACCCTGCTCGTGCGCATGCTCGACAAGGGTGAGAAGCGCGTCTTGAGCTTCTCGGTGACAGGGCTGAACATCACAGGACTGATGCTCGCCTTGCAGCACAGCTACAGCACTTACGGTGCGTCGCCGAAATCCGGCGAGCTGTTTCAAGACTGGTTCAACTGGACCCTGCCTTTCGGACTGGCGTGGATCGGCATCTTGTTCTTCATGGCATTTCCCATCGTGTTCGCCAGCGTCATGGAAATCGTCCTGCAACACAAGGAGCGACGCTTGAAAGATCAGCAACAGACGCTACTCAAGGCTTGGGGAACGCAGCTGCAACAGAAGGCGACGAGCGCGACGGACAAGGACGACAAAAAAAGAAGTACCGAAGTCTAGTCCTCGGCAGGAGCCGCAGGAGCCGCAGGAGCCTTAGAGGGGGTCGACAACAACGCCTGTTCTTTCTGCGCCACAGCCCGTCGCAGCTTTTCGAAAGCTGCCGACTCGATTTGGCGAACGCGCTCGCGGCTGACGCGATAGCGCTTGCTCAACTCTTCTAACGTGGTGGCGGGGTCTTGCAAACGTCGAGCACTCAAGATGTTGCGCTCGCGGGGCTTGAGCGTTTGCATTGCTTCTTCCAAGATCGAGCGTCGGTAACGTTGTTCGTCTGCCTCCAAGAATCTGCTCTCGTGGTCGGCGCTTTCGTCTTCGATCCATTCTTGCCACGCGTCGCCGTCGTCGCCGACCGGCGTTTGCAACGAGAGATCGCGCGACGAAAGCCGAGCGTGCATCATTTCGACTTCGTGCGCCTCGACATCGAGCGCGGCGGCGATTTGTGCAACCTCTTCGGCGCTGATCTTCTGACTGTCGATGGCACGCATTTGCTGGCGCAGCTTGCGCAAGTTGAAAAAGAGCTTTTTCTGCGCCGCAGTCGTGCCGATTTTGACCAGCGACCACGAGCGCAGCACATAGTCTTGCACCGCCGCGCGAATCCACCACATCGCGTAGGTTGCCAGTCGAAAGCCGCGCTCGGGATCGAAGCGCCGCACCGCTTGCATCAACCCGATATTGCCTTCCGAGACGAGCTCGGCGTAAGGCAAGCCGTAGCCGCGATAGCCCGCGGCGATCTTGGCGACGAGACGCAGGTGGCTCAACACCAAACGATGCGCCGCTTCGACATCTTTGTGATCGATCCACCGACGGGCGAGCATGTACTCTTCCTCACGTTCGAGCAGAGGCACTTTGCGCACCTCGGCAAGGTAGCGCTCCAACCCCTCCTCGCTGACGCTCAGCGAAGAGGCGCTACGCGCAACGACGGAAGTTCCTGCTTTGGTCATTCGGCACGATCCTTACAAACTTGAGCCTTGCTTGCGCAAGGCTTTACAACAAACCTCACCCTATGCCATTATAGCGGGGGAGGAGGAGAATTCTTGTTCAAAAGAACGGAGAGAGAAGCATGCAGGAAGGGGCGTCGGCGCTGAAGGACGGGCTGGAGGCAACGCAACAGCCCAAAAAACAGCCCAAAAAACAGCACGAGAAACAGCACGAGAAACAGCATAGGAAACAGCACGAGATGTTCGCGTTGTTGTCCTTGCAAGATGCGACATCGGCACTGACGTTGGCGTGCGCCTTGCAAAAAAAGGGGGTCGGGCTGTTGGCGACCAAAGGCACGCACGAAAAGATGGCGCAGCATGGCATCGAGACGATTCCGGTCTCGGAGTATACGGGGATCGGAGAAATCGCGCAAGGAAGGGTTAAGACGCTGCACCCACGCATTCTCGGCGGCATACTGGGCGAGCGCGGCGCAGAGCCCGAACTCTTGCCCGACGGACGACCGATCTTTCCCATCGACTATGTGGTTGTGCAACCCTACCCGTTCCACGAAATGGCGCAGAATCTTTCTGACCAAAAGGTTTCGGCGGTCGATATCGACGAGTTGCAAGAGCATATCGACATCGGCGGGATCACACTTTTGCGCGCGGCAGCGAAGAACTATCGGCATGTGTGTGCACTCTTCGAGCCGCAAGACTGCGAGACGGTGGCTGCCATCATTGCTGCCGACGCACGCGGCGGATGCAAGGTGCAACGTTGCTTGGACGAAGAGCTGCTACGCACGTTGGCGAGCAAGGTCTTTCAAAAGACGGCGCTCAACGACATGATGATCGGAGACTGGCTCGGCATGGAGGTCTCCGAAAATCCTCTCCCTGCCCATCGCAACAGCTTTGCCGATCAGGCGTTGCTGCTGCGCTACGGAGAGAACCCGCATCAGGCGGCAGCCCTGTTTGTTCTGAAGAAGAACTACGCACCGCCTTCCGACTTCCAGCCCTCGTCGCCGACGCTCAGCGGACGCAGTCCCAGCTACAACAACCTGCTCGACGCTTACAAGGCGACGCGCGCCGTCGTGCGCCAAGACCTTCCCACCTGCGCGATCGTCAAACACGGCAATCTCTGTGGACTTGCGCAAGCCCACGACATCTTGCAAGCCTTCGAGCTCGCCTACAAAAGTGACAGCCTCTCTGCTTACGGCGGGATCGTCGCCGTCAACCGTCCTTGCTGCGAAGAGATGCTGGAAATGCTGAAAAAGCGGTTTCTCACCCTCGTCGCAGCCCCCTCGTTCGCGGAGGGAGCGCTGGAGACGATGGCGGACAAAGCCAATCCCCCCTTGCTACTACCCTATCCTCGCCTTGCCTACGAAATTGGCGGAAGATTCGAGACGCGCTCGCTCGGGGAGCATTTGCGCCTCTTGCAAACGCCGAACGATATCAGGCTCACGCTCGACGACATCGCGGACAAGAACACGAAGGAGCCTAACGAGACGCAGAAAGAAACCCTGCTGTTTGCCTTCGAGGCTGCCTCGCTCATGACCTCCAACGCGGTTGCCATCGTCCGCCGCGACACCACCTCTGCAAAGGTTCATGCCACCGTGGGCTTGGGATGCGGACAGACCAGTCGCATCGATGCTGTCGAGGTCGCCCTTTACAAGGCGCGCAGGGAAGGACACGATTTGCAAGGATGCGTCGCGGCTTCGGACGGATTCTTTCCTTTCAACGATTCGCTCGATGCCTTAGCGAAGGCGGGCATCACTGCTGTCGTCCATCCGGGTGGGGGAAAGAACGAGAAGGGCATCATCGAGCATGCAAGCAGCTTGGGAATCAGTCTATGCTCGACGGGGGGCGTGCGCGCGTTCAGTCACTAGCGTCCGCCGTCGCTGTCGCTATCGCTATCGTCTTGGGCACAAAAGTGCTCTCAAAAAATCTTGTAGGATGTTCTTGTTGCACGACAGCCGACAAGCATGCTACAATGCACGGCTTGCG
>JABAAA010000002.1:19853-22972 GCA_014239005.1 Alphaproteobacteria bacterium
ATAGGATGTTCTTGTTGCACGACAGCCGACAAGCATGCTACAATGCACGGCTTGCGGGTTAGAGGGCAAACAACATCAACACAGACTTGACAGAGTACAATCGACAGGGTGGAGGCACCTATGTTCAGAGTTCCCATGACACGCGAAGGCTACGAAAGCTTGCAAGAAGAGCTGAGAGGCTTGAAAGGCACCGATCGTCCCGCGATCATTAAAGCCATCGCCTCGGCGCGCGAACTCGGAGACTTGTCCGAAAACGCCGAGTATCACGCCGCGCGCGAACGGCAGAGCATGATCGAAGGACGCATTGCCACCCTGGAAGAGAAGCTGTCGCTCGCCGAAGTGATCGAATCCTCCAGCCTGAACGGGGATCGTGTGCAGTTCGGAGCGACGGTCGAGCTGGAAGACTGCGAAAGCGAAGAGCGTAAAACCTATCGCATCGTCGGCGAGATCGAATCGGATGTGTCGCAAGGCAGGCTCTCGGTTCAGTCTCCCATGGCAAAAGCTCTGATCGGCAAACGCGAGGGCGACATCGTCCAAGTGGCAACCCCGCAAGGCGGACGCGAATACGAGATTCTGCAGCTCGATTTCGCCACGCGACAAGAGGAAAACCTCGCCGACAAAAACAAAAACAAAAACATGGAAGAACAGAAGTCGTGAGCGCGAAGGTCGTCAAGAACGACGCAGAATGGCGTGCCCAGCTGACCGCCGAGCAGTTTCGCGTCACGCGACGACACGGCACAGAGCGTGCCTTCAGCGGTACCTACCACGCCTCCAAATCCGAAGGTCGCTACGCCTGCGTCTGTTGCCAACAACCCCTGTTCGATTCTGCCCGCAAGTTCGATTCGGGTACCGGGTGGCCCAGCTACACCGCGCCCATCGCCGAAGGGGCGCTAGAGGAGCGCAAGGATCGTTCCTTCATGACGGTGCGCACCGAGGTTCTTTGCTCGCGTTGCGACGCTCACCTGGGACATGTCTTTCCCGACGGACCGCCACCTTCGGGCTTGCGCTATTGCATCAACTCGGCGGCGCTCGACTTCCAACCCCGAACCTAAGCGCAAGAGAGGGGAGGCGAGAAAAAAGAGAATGGTCGAGAAACGACAAGAATCGCTTCCTTCGCGCACGGCAAGCGAAAAAGCCCCGCCGCCGCTGACGGGCTTGCGCCTGACCGCCGATTTTCTTTCTCCGATCGTCGTCGGCATCTTTCTCGGCTTTTGGCTCGACCGATGGAGCGGCACGACGCCTCTGTTCCTGCTGCTGCTGTTCTTCCTGGGCGTGCTGGCAGGATTTTGGAACCTCTACCGCATGGCGCAGAAGATCGACGCTCTCAACCGCGCCGCCGATGCAGATCGACAAGAATGACAGCAAAGAAGAAAGGTCTATAGTAGCGCGATGGCAGGCGAAACGCACTCTCCGTTGGATCAATTTCGCATCGAGTCTTTGATCTCGTTGCGCGTCTCTGAGAATCTCGACATCTCTTACACGAACTCTGCTCTGTGGATGACGCTGAGCGTGTGCGCGATCTGTCTCTGCTTCTTCTTCGCCACGCGCAAACGCGCGCTGGTGCCGGGGTATGCGCAGCTGATCGCCGAGCAGCTCTACAAGACGGTCGCCGACATGGTACGCGACAACATCGGCAAGGAAGGAAAGCGTTATTTTCCTTTCATCTTTTCTCTGTTCATGTTCATTTTGGTCGGCAATGTTTCGGGCTTGTTGCCGGGTTCGTTCACCTTCACCAGCCATTTGGCGGTGAACTTCTTCCTCGCCGCCGCGATCTTCTTGGGCGTGACGCTGCTAGGCATCGCGCGCCACGGGCAGGGCTTCCTGCGTCTGTTCCTGCCGCACGGAACGCCGTGGTTTCTTGCTCCTTTGCTGGTGCCGATCGAACTTCTCTCGTACCTTTCGCGTCCGGTCAGCCTTGCCGTGCGTCTGTTCGCCAACATGGTGGTCGGGCATGTGTTGCTGAAGGTCATCGCGGGGTTCGTCGTCTCGCTGGGAGTGCTAGGAATCGTGCCTTTCGTGGGCTTGCTGGCGATCACGGCGTTGGAGCTGCTGGTCGCCTTCATCCAAGCGTATGTTTTTGCTATTCTCACCTGTATTTACTTGCACGATGCGCTCTATTTGCACTAGCGTGCAACAAACACGCGCGGCAGGACTTCGTTGTCCTGTCAGCGTCGACGAACAAGGAGGGTCTTTCATGGAAGTAGAAGCAGCAAAATTGATCGGCGCCGGATTGGCGGCGATCGGCATGATCGGAGCCGGCATCGGAGTCGGCAATGTGTGGGCAAGCTATTTTCAGGCGATCGCACGCAACCCTGCAGCGAAGAAGGAAATCGGTGCCTCCATTTGGGTCGGCTTCGCCGTCACGGAAGCCATCGCGCTGTTTGCGCTACTGATCGGCTTGATGGTCATGTTCATCTTCTGAACCCGTTGCTGTGCCGCAGCTGGAACAGTTCGACACCTACATCAGTCAAATATTTTGGCTGGTGGTCACCTTCGGCATCTTGTACTTCACGATGTCGCGCGTGCTGATTCCGCGCATGGTCTCGATCTTGGAGGCGCGCGTCTTTCAGGTCGAATCCGACCAGCGGCGTGCAGAAGAGACGAAGCTGGAGGCGGAAGAGTTCGGCTCTCGCATCGCCTACATGGTCAGCAACGCGCAAATGGAGGGCGATCGTCTGCGCGCAGAGGTCGTCTTGCAAGAGCGCGAGAAAACAGAGAAGCGGCTCGCTGAGATCGAGCGGCAGATTGCAGACGACATCGCCCAAAGCGAGGCAAGGCTTGCCGAGCAGCACGACCGCCAGATTCAAAGTGCCGAGAAGGAGATCACAACGGTCGTTCAAAAAGTATTGGGAAAGGTCTTGGGCAGCGGTTACCGCGTTCCTGTCGAGGAGGTGCGGCATTGTGTGCGAGAACAGCTCGGTGTACGCTCGAACGCCGTGTCGGAGGATGTAGTTTCTGATCAGGCGGAGCGAGCGGGCAGCAACGACGGAAAAAACGGGGAGGGCTAGTCGTGTTGTTTCACGAGCCTTCGTTTTGGGTTGATGTAGCGTTCATCCTGCTGTGCGCCTTTGTTTTCGTCAAGGCGAAGCCGCGCGTCAAGGCGGTGTTGGATGCGCGTA
>JABAAA010000002.1:23070-27813 GCA_014239005.1 Alphaproteobacteria bacterium
GCGCCTTTGTTTTCGTCAAGGCGAAGCCGCGTGTCAAGGCGGTGTTGGATGCGCGTATCAAGGCGATCGCCACGGAGCTCAACGATGCGCGCGACATGCGAGAGCGCGCCTCACGAGAGCTTGCCGAGGTGCTGTTTCGTGACAAGAACGCCGAGCGCGAGGTGACGCAGATTATTGAGCAAGCGAAAGAGGAGGCGAAGGAGTTGCAACTTGAGGCGCGCCTTGAGCGTGCCGAGCATGTCAAGCGTGTGCGTGCCTTCGCGCAAGAGCGATTGGCGGAGGTGGAGGTGCGCTGGCGGGCGCGCGTGCGTTCGAGCTTTGTGTCGATGGTTCTTGCTGCGAGCGAGGAGGTTTTACGACGGAGTCTTTCGGAGCGCAAGGTTCAGACGTTGTTGTTAGAGCGAGCGCTTCGCAATCTTCCTCGCGATGCTTTTGCCGAGAGGCGAGGCATTGCCAAGGTTTAGCGGCTGAGTGTAGCGACTAGAATATTGTGTGGCGGTGTTGCTGGCGGTGTTGCTGGCGCGGTCGCGCTACGATGCTTCGCAGTAAGGTTCTCGGCGCATGACCGCTTCGAGTCACGCACGGCTCGTTAGATTCTGGCAGGAGGATGGACGAGAATGGTCGCAGAGTGTTCTTGACACAGAAACGGCTTCTACAAACCGCTCTTGTCAAGCCCTTGTCAGAGATTGACGGGCAGAGCGTCCCGACTAACCTCCTTTGCGCCCCCATCTCATTTGCTCGCAACAATGTCAGACCGCGCCAGAAGGATGACGCGCCCAGAGCGTCTCTTGACACCAATAACGACTTCTACAAACCGCCCTCGTCAGACCGCGCCAGACAAAGCGTCTTGCAACGAACGACAAGCATAAAGGTCGTCGCCGCGTTGCTCAATAGCATCCAATACCGCACGCGCGCCCGAACGCGTCGAAACATACGGAATAGCCTGCGCAAACGCCGCCTGTCTCACCTCGCGACTGCCGTGCGCCGCCTCCTGCCCCTCCATGGTGTTGAACACCATCGCGACCTGACCGTTAATCATGGCATCCAAAATGTGCGGCGAGCCCTCCGAAACACGATTGATCGCCTCAATCCGTACCCCATGCCGCTTCAACAACTGCGCCGTGCCGCGCGTCGCAACAAGACGGAAATTCAAACGCACCAGCCGTATCGCAATATCAATAAAAAACGGCTTGTCACGCTCGGCAAGCGAAAGAAAAACCTGCCCCTCGCAAGGCAACTCGATCCCCGCTCCTAGCTGCGCCTTCGCAAAAGCCGTCGAGAACCGCTCGCTCAACCCCATCACCTCGCCCGTCGAGCGCATCTCAGGACCCAACACCAAGTCCGCGCCAGGAAAACGCGCCACAGGAAAAACCGACTCCTTCACCGCAACACAACCCCGCAAACTCGATCGAAAATCCTCCGGCAAGGACAACGAAGACAAAGCCTTGCCACTCATCAACGCCACCGCATGACGCACCAAAGGAACTCCCGTCGCCTTCGCAACAAACGGTACCGAACGACTCGCTCGCGGGTTCACCTCCAAAACAGCGATGTTGTCACCCGTAATGGCAAACTGCACATTCAACAAGCCTCGCACTTGCAAAGCTCGTCCCAACATCGCCGTCTGACGCTCCACCTCCTTGATGATCTCCGCCTCCAATCGCTGCGAAGGCAACACGCACGCCGAGTCGCCCGAATGCACACCCGCTTCCTCAATATGCTCCATCACGCCCGCAACATAACAGCTCTTCCCGTCGCTCAACGCATCCACATCCAACTCGATCGCATCGCGCACATAACGGTCGATCAACACCGGACCGCGTCCCGAAACCAACAAGGCTTTTTGCAAATACTCCTGCAACTGATCGGGCGAGAAGACGATCTCCATCGCACGTCCCCCCAACACATACGAAGGACGCACCAACACAGGATAACCAATCTTCTTCGCCAAGCGCAACGCCTGACGCGTTGAATGGCGACCCGCTCGCGTGATGCCGTGCTTCGGCTGACGCAAGCCCAAACGCGAAAGCAACCTGCCGAAGCGCGCACGATCCTCCGCCAAATCGATCGCATCCGCCGTCGCTCCCAAAAGAGGAATGCCCTCGCGCTCCAGCAGGCGCGCCAAACGCAACGGAGTCTGACCACCCAGCTGAACGATAACTCCATGCAAACGACCGCACTCGCGCTCGCGCATCAACAACGCCAATACATCCTCCGCTCCCACGGGCTCAAAGTACAGGCGATCCGAGATGTCGTAATCGGTCGACACCGTCTCAGGGTTGCAATTCACCATGATCGTCTCGAAACCCTGCGCGCGTAACGCAAGGCTGGCATGCACGCAACAATAGTCGAACTCGATCCCCTGTCCGATACGATTCGGTCCGCCGCCCAAGATCACAACCTTGTCGCGATCGCTAGGCTCCGCCTCGCAAACGGCGGAAACACCCTCCGCGTAACTGCTGTACATATAGGCGCTGTGGACGGGAAACTCGGCGGCGCAGCTGTCGATGCGGCGATAGACAGGGCGAACACCCAGCGCACAACGACGTTTGCGAATCTTCTCTTCCTTGCGTCTGAGCAGGGTCGCGATGCGGGCGTCCGAGAAGCCGCGACGTTTCCATGCCAGCAACGTTGCACGACGCAGGGGCTTGCGACCGTGCGCTGCGATCGAGGCTTCGCAAAGAACGAGGTCTTGCAAACGTTGCAAGAACCAGCGGTCGATCGAAGTGAGCTCTGCCACTTGTTCCAGCTCCATGCCGCATCGGAAGGCATCGGCGACGGCGAGCAGGCGTTCGGGACGCGGTTGGACGAGCGCCACTTCAAGTTGTTCGTGGATCTGTTCTTTCGTACGTTGCGCCGTCGTGATGACGGGATCCAAGCCCGTCAGTCCCGTTTCCATGGAGCGCAAGGCTTTTTGCAAAGCCTCGTCGAAGGAGCGTCCGATCGCCATGGCTTCGCCGACCGACTTCATGTGGGTTGTCAAGGTTCGGTCGGCGCCGGGAAACTTTTCGAAATCGAAGCGCGGAATCTTGACGACGACATAGTCCAGCACGGGTTCGAAACTCGCGGGGGTGGTGCGTGTCATGTCGTTGGCGAGCTCGCTGAGGTTGTAGCCGACGGCGAGCTTGGCTGCGATCTTGGCGATGGGAAAGCCCGTCGCTTTCGAGGCGAGCGCCGACGAGCGCGAGACGCGCGGGTTCATTTCGATCACGAGCATTCTGCCGTTCGTCGGATGGACTGCGAACTGCACATTCGATCCTCCCGTATCGACCCCGACCAGTCGCAACACATCGATGGCGGCGTTGCGCATGGTCTGCAGTTCTTTGTCGGTGAGCGTGAGCGCGGGCGCGACCGTGATCGAATCGCCGGTGTGGACGCCCATGGGGTCGATGTTTTCGATCGAGCAGACGACGATGGCGTTGTCGTTGCAATCGCGCACGACTTCCATTTCGAACTCTTTCCATCCGATGACCGATTCTTCGACCATCGCCGAGTTGGTCGGCGAGACGAGCAGCGCGTTTTTTATGCCTTCGGAACGTTGCTGTTTGTTGTAGGCGATGCAGCCGCCGCTGCCGCCGAGCGTGAAATCGGGACGAATGATGGCGGGCAAGCCGATCTCGTCGAGTGCATCGCTGCTTTGGTTTTCGCGCGAGACGCGCACGGCGCGCGGACAGGCGAGTCCTGCTGCTTCGACGGTCTTTTTGAAGAGCCAGCGGTCTTCGGCGGTTTCGATCGACTTGACCGAGGCGCCGATCAGTTGCACATCGTGTCGTGCCAGAATGCCTTCCTTGTCGAGATGGCACGCGAGATTGAGCGCCGTCTGTCCTCCGACGGTGGCGAGCAACGCTTGGGGTTTTTCTTTCGCGAGAATGTGCGCAAGCGTCTCTGGCACCAGGGGTTCTATGTAGGTTTGCTCTGCCATGTCGGGATCGGTCATGATGGTGGCGGGGTTCGAGTTCACCAGCACCACCCGATACCCCTCTTCTCTGAGCGCGCGGCAGGCTTGGGTGCCGGAGTAGTCGAACTCGCACGCCTGTCCGATGACGATCGGACCGGCGCCGATGATCATGATCGTCTCGATGTCGGTGCGTTTGGGCATGCTCGGACACTAGACGAGACGACGCTTCGTGTCATCTGCTATTTGTGGCTTTTGTTGCCATCAGAACGAGAGCGCGTTAGAATCTCGCTTGATGGCGAAGCGCGATACCCGTTGTTTTCAGGACATGATCTTGACGCTGCACGACTACTGGTCGGCGCAGGGCTGTGTGATTTTGCAACCTTACGACATGGAGGTGGGGGCGGGAACTTTCCATTGGGCGACGGCGTTGAAGTCCTTGGGCGGGGAGCCGTGGCGAGCTGCTTATGTGCAACCTTGCCGTCGTCCTGCGGACGGACGCTATGGAGAGAATCCGAACCGGTTGCAACATTATTTTCAGTATCAGGTATTGTTGAAGCCCTCGCCCCAGAAGAGTCAGGAGTTGTATTTGGATTCTTTGCGAGAAATCGGCATTGAGGTCGAGAAACATGACATTCGCTTTGTGGAGGACGACTGGGAGAGCCCCACCTTGGGAGCGAAGGGGTTGGGGTGGGAGGTATGGTGCGATGGCATGGAGGTTTCGCAATTTACTTATTTTCAGCAAGTGGGCGGGTTTGCGTGCGAGTCGGTCTCGACGGAGTTGACTTACGGGTTGGAGCGGCTTGCGATGTATTTGCAAGGCAAGGAATCTATCTTCGAGTTGCAAT
>JABAAA010000300.1 GCA_014239005.1 Alphaproteobacteria bacterium
TGTTTCCGAATGTCGATTTTTATTCGGGCATCTTGTTGCGCGCGATGGGTTTTCCGACCAGCATGTTTACGGTGTTGTTTGCGTTGGCGCGCACGGTGGGGTGGGTTGCGCAATGGCGCGAGATGGTGGAGGATCCTCTGTCGCGGATTGGCAGACCGCGCCAGTTGTATCGCGGCAAGACGAAGCGTCCCTTCGTGGTGCTGGAACAAAGAAAGAGTTAGCGACGCTCAATGTCGTTTGCTGCCGACGACGATGAACTCCGAGGTCATGGTGGCTGCCGTTTCGCCAGCCTTGTTGCGAGGCGAGTTGCGCGAGGGCATGCGCTTGCGGCTGATCTTGCGTTGATAGGTCAGCTCGTGGCGTAGATGTTGTTGCTCCATGCATTCGGCGACGAACTGGTCGGTGGGAAGCACGAACCCTTTGACCGTTCGATTGCCCACGACGACGACAGCGTTTCCTCCGACCTTCAACGCTCTCATCCACCCCGCCAGCGATTCTTTTAAATCTCGATAGAACGCTACCACCTCTGCAGCGCGATTTTTATCTTGTCGGGCAATGGAGGTTATCGTTTTTCCGACCACGCTGTTGTTTAAAGCAGCGATGCAGTCTTTTTCTTGAGGTCTTTTCCCTCCCAG
>JABAAA010000301.1 GCA_014239005.1 Alphaproteobacteria bacterium
GACAAGCCTGTCTGCGTATCTTGAGCCTTCAAGGTTGACGACGCCTCCTACGACGACGCCGTTTTCTACGACGACCCCCTCGCCCGCCGTGAAGCCTGATGGGTAGATGGCGTCAGGAATATCGACCTCAACGCCGCTGCCGTCCGCCTTGCGCGCATAGGACAAGGTGTTCGGCGGAACGGGAACGGCGGCTTCGTCGCTACCACCACACCCTTCGAGAAACAAGCCGAGCGCCGTCGCAGACAAGAGACGATTCAACGTCAGCCTCCTGCGAAAGCTTCGATTCTCTCGATGATCCTTCGTCTCCAAAAGCATCGTGGGTTCTCCTGATGGCAAGGGGTCAAAGACCCGCAAAGCCAAGGTGCAATCTACCCGTACGGCACAAAACAAACAACGACATTACATCGATGCTCGGCTCACGAACGTAGCAAGGCGACGGCAGCGGCGATGCACGCAGCAGGAACGATGCGCCACATGCTTCCGCGCTCGCCCAACAGCAGCCACGCCAAGAGCGAGGCGATGACGATGCTGGTTTCTCGCAAGGCGACGACGAGCGCGATCGGCGAAACCGACATGGCATAGACGACGATTGCGTATGCCGCCAACGATAGGATTCCTCCTGCCGTTCCTCTGAA
>JABAAA010000302.1 GCA_014239005.1 Alphaproteobacteria bacterium
TTTCATAGCCTGCAAGGTTAGGATAGGAGGGCTTTAATTGCAACGGATGGCGCGCGCGGTCGGTTTTGCATCCGTAAAATCTGTCGGCACACCTTGTCGACTCTCCCCCTCCGTGCTACGATTTCCCCATGCCCTACGAATGGACCCCTGAGCGAACCCATCGCTTGAAAAGCCTGTGGCGCGAGGGCGTGAGTGCACGCGAAATCGCCAGCAAGATCGGCGGCGACCTGACGCGCAACGCCGTCATCGGCAAAGCCAACCGCCTCGGTCTTTCAGGAGGCTTTGGCAAAACGAAAATTCTGAAAAAAAACGCCCCTATCCAAAAAGCGCCCATGCGCAAAAAATGTCAATGGCCCTTCGGACACCCCGACGAACCCGATTTCCACTTTTGCGAAAAGCCCACCTTTCCAACAAGACCCTACTGTCGAGAACATTGTCTCGAAGCTTACCGCAGAGCCGTCGTTCCCAAAACAGTGCAGGCTGAATAACAACACCATCGAAAAAATTCACACAACGAAAACCATAACCGTACTCCGTATCAAAACAAAAGCGCTCCTTGTCGCAACAACCCTCATAACAACGATGCTGGCAAGCGCAGCGTCGTACGCACAAGAAAAGACACTCACCGTCAA
>JABAAA010000303.1:0-367 GCA_014239005.1 Alphaproteobacteria bacterium
ATTATGTACTTTGTTGGTGGCAGTGTTGGTGAAGGTTTTGGAGGTTCTACCGTTTCGTTTGGTGTTGGATCGGGTATCGGACTTAGTGACGTTGGTTTGAGCTACAACTTCAAAAACGGCTTGAACCTCTATGCCAGAGGCAATATCGGTTATGCTGCTTTCTTTGGAGCAAGCGACGAGGGAATAGGCTCTAAGCGAGGTGTGATGTGGGGTACAGGAGGCGGACTAGGCTATTGGTTCTAGTTTTTCCACCTTTGTTGGCTTAGAAGCCCCGCTCTGCGCTTGACAGCGCAGGGCGGGCTTCTTTTTATGAGGGGCGGGTCTCTCGTACGCTTTTCCTGATACGAGCGCGGCTGTGTGCTTGCTC
>JABAAA010000303.1:377-628 GCA_014239005.1 Alphaproteobacteria bacterium
ATATTTTGTATCTTGCCAAAACAACATTGTTTTGCTAGACACTAGACGCACAACTTTTTTCCGCAGAAGTCTCCATTTGTCATGAGCAGAGCAAGCATAATACGAACCGCTGTTTTTGCGATGTTTTCTATGGCAATCGCAACTTTTGCAACCCAACCCGCGCAGGCGAAGTTTGGCGTGTTGGGTGGCTACAAGTATATCTTCATTCCTAACAGTCACATTAATTACACAGCCCATATCTTCCAGTTGGA
>JABAAA010000304.1 GCA_014239005.1 Alphaproteobacteria bacterium
TTGCTGCTGCTGTTGAGCCAAGACTTCTTCCCCTTTTTGTATTTGCTCCTGTACCTTCTCCGTTGTTCCGCTAACCAAACCTTCAACTTTATTTCGCAAAGAAACAATCTCATCGCGCTGCGATGCTATCTTGCCTTTCTCTTCCTTCCACTCGTCGAGAACCGCCTGGAATCTTCTTTCCAGCAAAGCAAACCTATCTGTCGGAGTTGCTGGTCGTGGGCTAGGTGGGCTTGGGTTTTCCGTGTCGCTCATACTGTTTAACCCGTCGGCAATTGGATTATGGAAAGTCTTACAGAAAATAGCAAACAACAGAAAAACTTTCTACCTCAAGGAGAAGTTATCCCCAGAAAAATGCCGAATTTTCTGCTTTTGTCGATTTTTTCCTTTGACTTTCTCTTTTTTTACCTCTAGTAACGGGCGCAAGGAAGTCGATTTTTCCTCTTCTCCCACCCCAACCAACCACAACCCCAAAGGATCTCTCCCATGCTAAAATGCTTCTCCTTCTTCGGACGCGTCATGAGCGGTCTGAAGGAGCAGCAGCCCCGCTACAAGACCGTCGTCAACCTGGTCGACGACGCGCTGGGCGAGGCGATCGGCGAGCTCTACGTCGAGCGCTACTTCCCGCC
>JABAAA010000305.1 GCA_014239005.1 Alphaproteobacteria bacterium
GCAAATAGCGATTATTTTCCTATGAGACGCATACCACAATACTGGGAATGGTTGCTTGTTAAAGCCGAATCCGACACGGTGAAAATTCCTCTTGAAATTTATCAAGAAATCACTCCGTCAAGTGATGATTTTTCCAAGTGGATTAAAGACCAAGAAAATCAAACAAGATTAATCTTGAACGAAAATTTTAACAACAATATCAGAAAACGTGTTCTATTTGAAGGTTACAGTCTAAGCGAACCGAGAAATGAAAATCAAAACAACGATTCGATTCTTATAGCGTATGCTATGGCAAACAAAAGCCGTGTCATCGTTACGAAAGAAGGCAAGGGAAAGAACCAAATACCCTACATTTGCGAAAAGTTAGGAATCGAATACATGAATGATTTTGAATTCCAAGAAGAGTGCGATTTTCGCATTCCTTAACACAATCTACGGATGGGGTGGGATTCGAACCCACGAGAGGATTGCTCCCCTATCGGTTTTCAAGACCGACGCCTTCGACCGCTCGGCCACCCATCCTCGTTGTTCTACCCCTCCCCTCGCACTCGCCCAGCAGTGCCGCCAGATCGCAATGCGTCTCCAAATGATCCGCCCACCCCTCCAACACACCATCT
>JABAAA010000306.1 GCA_014239005.1 Alphaproteobacteria bacterium
TGGTGAGCGTGCGTTCTTGTGCGTGCGATGGCTTGCTTGTCGGTATCGACAGCGCGAGCATCGTTGCGAAGAGGAATGTCGATGCTTTGATGCGAAGTCTCGTCATCGTTTGTATTCCTGGTTTGTATTCCTGTGAACTTTCCTGTCTTTAGTAAAAGTTCTTCGGGTTTTGCGTTTTTTTGCTTGGCTTGTCAAGAAAGAAAGCAGCGCAAACCCCCCTGACAATGTCTCTTCAAGGCGTTGAGGTGAGACATCTTCGGGACAGACTCCTCAACCACTTGTGCCATGCATTTGCGCCATGTGCTTGCGCCGTGTGCATGCGCTATGTGTTTGCGCTATGTGTTTGCTTTCCCGTCAGCGTGATGTCCTTTCTGCTTACGCTGTTTTGGGAATGACGGCTCTGCGGTAGGCTTCCAGGCAGTGTTTTTTGCAATAAGGTCTTGTTTGAAAGGCAGGCTCTTCGCAAAAATGGAAATCGGGTTCGTCGGGGTGTCCGAAGGGCCACTGGCATTTTTTGCAGACGGGAGCTTTTGGGGGAGGAGTGGGTTTTTTCAAAGATTTCGCCTTGGCACTATGTTCGACACTTCTTGAAAGTCCCAGACGATTGGCTTTTC
>JABAAA010000307.1 GCA_014239005.1 Alphaproteobacteria bacterium
AAAAAAAAGTGAATAATCTTTTAGATGAATTCACTATACCTCAATTTGATGATTTCCTTAAAAATTATTTGGGAAAAATTGTATCTGTAAAATATTATGAAAATAAATCCGGAAAAAAAATTGCAGAATTGCCTATTAGGGGAGATTATGTCCAATTTATCTATAAACAACTAAACAATAACGAAATAACATATAATCAATTAAAAAAATACGCATTAAAACAAAAACTTGTATCTCCAAGTTTCTTTTCGCATGATGAAGAAAATAAATATGATGAAAATGATTTTAAAAAAATTATAGATTCAATTAAAAATAATTTTAAACCCGAAAAAATCAAAGATGAAGAACATTTGGAATCCCAGTTGGTAATTTACTTGAAAACAAAGTTTCCCGATAAAAAAATTTCACGCCAAGTGATAATACAAGGAAATGATGTTTTAGATATATTAATTGATGATAAATATGCCCTAGAGCTAAAGGTTCCTTCCGAAAGATCTCATCTGAGAAATCTTGGCGCACAATTGGTGGAATATAATGAACACTATCCTGATATTTGTGCAATAATCTTTGATAATGTGAACGAACCCCATTTAACACAAGA
>JABAAA010000308.1 GCA_014239005.1 Alphaproteobacteria bacterium
AGGACAAAGAGTTCACGGGAGAGCGAAAACTGGAGGGCGGAATCTCCAGCAGCGTATCGATAGGCTACTTGCCGCAGGAGCCGACGCTCGACGAGAACAAAAGCGTCGAGCAGGTCATCGTGGAGGGGTTGGCGCACAAAAAGGGGTTGCTCGACGAGTTCGATGCCATAACGGCTCGCTTGAGCGAGGAGGGAATCGAAGAAGAAACGATGACGCAGCTCCTCGAGCAGCAAGCGGCATTGCAAGAAAAGATCGACGCTGAAGATGCCTGGGACCTGTCGCGCGAGATCTCCATCGCTTCGGAGGCCTTGCGCTGTCCTGAAGGCGCGACAGCCGTCAAGGTGCTCTCAGGCGGAGAGAAGAGGCGGGTCGCCTTGTGTCGTCTCTTGCTCGCCAAGCCGAAAATCCTGCTGCTCGACGAGCCGACAAACCACCTCGACGCCGAGACCGTCGCATGGTTGGAGCGGCATTTGCGCGAGAGCGACAGCACGGTGGTTCTCGTGACGCACGATCGTTATTTTTTGGACAATGTGACGGGGTGGATGTTGGAGTTGGACAGAGGACGCGCCTTGCCGCATCATGGAAACTACA
>JABAAA010000309.1 GCA_014239005.1 Alphaproteobacteria bacterium
CGGGCGGTGATGGGGTAGACACGCTCACGGGCGGCGCGGGTGACGACACGCTCACGGGCGGAGTAGGGGCAGACACGCTCAGGGGCGACGACGGAGACGACACGCTCACGGGGGGAGTAGGAGCAGACACGCTGGCAGGCGGCGTGGGCGAGGATACGCTCGACGGCGGTACGGGAACGGGAGAAGACACCCTCTCTTACGAGGGCGAAGACACAGGGGTCGGCGTTACCATCAACTTGGGAGGAGGACAGACAGCGAACGACTACGACGCATTAGAAGACAACCGTGTTGGAGATAAGCGTGACACGATTTCCAACTTTGAACATGTTATCGGCACTGAATACGCAGACAAGCTCACGGGCGACGACAGCGACAACGAGCTCGACGGCGGCGTAGGAGACGACATCCTCACAGGCGGCGCGAACGACGACACCCTGCAAGGCGACGAGGGGGCAGATACGCTCTACGGCGGCGAGGGCGACGACACGCTCTACGGCGATGGCGGGAATACGGCTGATAGTGCTGCGGGCGACGACACGCTCTACGGCGGCGCGGGCATAGACACGCTCTACGGCGGCGTG
>JABAAA010000030.1 GCA_014239005.1 Alphaproteobacteria bacterium
GCTCGAAAAACGCACCTGCCAACTCGTCTCGTCTACTTCCGCGCCGCCTTGTGCGTATCGCGCGCGCGCCTCCGCCGAGAGAACCTTGATCCCTACCTCTTGCAGCAACTTCTTCGCGCTCGCATCGATGTGGGCAACCTCGTCTGCAGACAAGATCTCCAGCGGAGGATAGGGGTTGGTCAGCTGCACATAGGGCGATGCAACAGGCGATGCTGCCAAGCTCTCGCGCCGCGCACGCAAGCGCTGGAAACGTTGTTTGCGACCACTCGTCTCGGTGTTCGTCATCTCTTTCCTTCTCGTCCACGTTGTCTTGCAAGCCACGAAAGCGTAGAGTAATGCTCGACCAAAGTCAAAGGAGAAGCCTCGTGACAGACCGTCATCCCTCCCCCCATCATCCCCCCTCCCCCCTCCCGCCAACATCGCCAACGTTTCCTGATCGGTTGAAGGTCGTCGTGATCGGCGGCGGCGTTGTCGGCTGCAGCGTGTTGTTCCATCTTGCCAAAGCGGGTATCGAAGATTGCGCGCTGTTCGAGCGCAAAGAACTGACGGCAGGCTCCAGCTGGCATGCTGCAGGAGGCTTCCATGCTGTCAACTCGGACTTGAACATCTCGGCGTTGCAAGCCTACACGATCGATCTCTACGACGAGATTCAGGAGCTTTCGGGGGTGGATGCCGGCATCCACATGACGGGCGGCATCAACATCGCCGCGACCGAGGAGCGATGGCTGTACTTGCGTTCGGAATGGGCGCGCCATCGCGTGTTGGGGATCGATTCGGAGCTGATCGACGCCGCCGAGATACGAGCGCGCTGTCCGATCGTCGAGACAGACGACATCAAGGGCGGGTTGTTCGATCCGAAGGAAGGATACCTCGATCCCTCCGGCACGACGCACGCCTATGCGAAGTCGGCGCAGAAGCTGGGGGGACAGATCTTTTTGCACACGAAGGTCGAGGCGTTGGAGCAACACAGCGAGGGTTGGCTGGTCAAGACGAACAAGGGCGAGCTGATCGCAGAGCATGTCGTGAATGCAGCGGGGTTGTGGGCGCGTCGGGTGGGAGCGATGGCAGGGGTGAGCCTTCCCGTGGTGGCGATGGAGCATCACTATCTGATCACGGAAGCCTTGCCGAGTTTGGAGGCGATGGACGAGGAGATTCCCTTCGTCATCGATTTGGACGGCGAGGTCTATTTGCGTCAAGAACACAAGGGCGTGTTGTTGGGTATCTACGAGACGCCTTCGACGCCATGGGCGGTTTCGGGCGCGCCGTGGGACTACAGGGAGGACGAGTTGCTTCCCCCCGATTTGGATCGTCTGGGGGAGACCCTGTCGAACGGGCTGAAGCGTTTTCCCGAAATCGAGCGCGCGGGGATCAAGCGCGTGGTGAATGGTCCTTTCACCTTTTCACCTGACGGCAATCCTTTGGTCGGTCCTGTGCGAGGATTGCGCAACTTTTGGTGCGCTTGCGCGGTGACGGTGGGTTTTGCGCAAGCGGGTGGCATCGGTCGCGCCTTGGCAGAGTGGCTTACAGAGGGCGAGGCGAAGGGAGATTTGTTGGGCATGGATGTTGCGCGGTTCGGCGACTTTGCTACGCATTCCTATGCCTTGTCGACGGGCGGCGAGTTCTACGAGCGTCGATTTCGCATCGCCTATCCGAACGAGACCTGGCCTGCGGCGCGTCCGAGCAAGACGACGCCGTTGTACGGTCGTTTCAAGGATCGCGGTGCGGTGTTCGGCGATTCGTTCGCCTTGGAGGTGCCGCTGTACTTCGCGCGCAGTGGCGAGAAAGCCGAAGAGACGCCCACCTTTCGGCGTTCGAATGCCTTTCCTGCGGTGAGAGAAGAGTGTCGTGCGGTTCGAGAGCGCGTCGGTATCACGGAGACAGCGTCGTTTTCCAAGTACGAGGTTTCGGGCAAGGACGCGAGAACTTTCTTGGATAGGCTGCTCGCCTGTCGTCTGCCGCGGGTGGGGGAGGTGCGTCTTGCGCCGATGCTTTCTCCGAAGGGTTTTTTGCGCGGCGATCTGACGGTGGCGTGTCTTGCCGAAGATCGCTTTTGGCTGTTGGGATCGGGGTATTTGCAAACCTTCCACATGCGTTGGTTTGAAGAGATGGCAGAAGGGCAGGGGGTTGCGGTGCGCAATTTCTCCGACAGCATGATGGGTTTCTCGGTCGCAGGTCCTCGCGCGCGCACGCTTGTAGAAAAACTGGTGCGCGAGGATCTGTCGAACGAGGCATTTCCTTTCATGGCAGTCAGGGAGTGTGATGTCGGGTTGGCGCCGGTGATGCTGGCGCGTCTTTCGGTCACAGGCGAGTTGGGCTTCGAGCTGTACACGCCTTTTTCCTATCACGAGGCTTTGTACGATGCGCTCGTGCGAGCGGGTGAGGAGGAGGGGTTGCGCGATTTTGGCGGCTACGCGTTGAATTCGTTGCGCCTCGAGAAGGGTTTCGGGATATGGTCTCGTGAGTTCACGCCCGACTTTACGGCGGGCGAGAGCGGTTTGTCGCGTTTCGTCGATTTCACGAAGAACGCTCGGTTCGTTGGGCGCGACGCGGCGTTGAGAGAGCGTGACGGCGCTCTGTCGCGTCGTTTGGTGTTGCTGGAGATCGATGCTGCTGATGCGGACGCGTGGCGTTACGAGCCGATATGGGTTGGCGAGCGTTATGTTGGCTTTGTGACTTCGGGCTCCTACGGTCATGTTGTGGAGAAGAGCTTGGCCTTAGGCTATGTGAGCAGCGATGTTGTCTCTAGTGCGAACGACGAATTGGGGGTTCACCTATTGGGCGAGAAGCGCTCGGCGCGGCTTGTTGACGGGGGGGCGATTTGGGACGCGCGTGGCGAGCGCATGCGCAAGAGCTGAAAGGTTAAAAAGCGCTGAAAGGTTAAAAAGCGCTGAAAAACGGGGACGTGCGGATTTTTGTGTATTGTCCTCTTTTTTTGTTTTTTTGCTTGCCCCCCTTGTCGCGCTGTTCTATAAGAGTAGGTGGCGGGGATGGTACCTTGGGTTTTTGCTCGAAGGTTTTGGCTTCCTGCCTGAAGATTTCTTTTCATCCTATAAGGAGTTACCCATGACAAAAGAAACCCCGAACGAGCATATCGCTTCGGTGAAACGGGAGTACGCGGAAGGGCATGCCTCACGCCGCGAGTTTTTGCGTTTCGCCAGCCTGCTCGGAATGTCCGCAAGCGCTGCCTACGCGTTCGTTGCAAAGGTGGAAAACCTGCGCTTCGTGCCGACAGATGCGCACGCGGCAAAGCTGCCACAAGGTGGCACGCTGAAGATCGCGATGCGTTGTCCGAAGATTTCGAGTCCGCACACATTTTCGTGGATCTTCGATTCGAACATCGTCCGTCAGTCCAACGACTACTTGGCAGTCACAGGACAGGACGGGATCACGCGTCCCGGTCTGCTGAGTTGGGAGCCCTCGGATGATCTGAAAACTTGGACTTTCAAGGTGCGCGATGTCAAGTGGCACGACGGTCGTAAATTCACCTCCGACGACGCTATTTGGAACATCAAGCATGTCTTGAATCCGGAAACGGGTTCGTCGGTGCTGGGACTGATGAAGTCCTACATGCTGGACGAGAAAGGCAAAACACTTTGGGATGCCAATGCCATCGAGAAGGTGGACGATCGGACCTTCCGTCTGAACTTGCGCGTTCCTCAGGTTACCCTTCCCGAACACTTGTTTCATTATCCGTTCGCTATCCTCGATCCGAAGGAAGGAGGCAAGTTCGGCGTAGGTTCTAATGGAACGGGCGCGTTTATCCTGAAAGAATTCGAGGTGAACCGTGGCGCCGTGTTGGAGGTGAACAAAGGCGGCTATTGGGGCAAAAAACCCAACTTGGATCGCATCGAGTTCATCGACACCGGCGACAATCCCACCGCGGTCGCACGCGCCATGGGATCGCAGCAGGTCGACGGCATCTACATCGGTGAGATCGAACAATACGCGCTCTACCAGAGCATGACGCATGCGAAGGTCTATAGCTTGGAAGCGGGTGCGACGGGAGTTGCGCGTATGCAGGTCGATCGTCCCGAGTTCAAAGATCCGCGCGTGCGCAAAGCGATGCGCCTTGCCATCGATACGGACGCGATTCGCAAGATCGCCTACCCGATCGGAGAGCAAGCGCAACATCATCATGTCTCGCCCACCTTTCGTGACTACCGCAAGCTGCCGCATTTCAAACGCAATGTTGCAGCGGCGAAAAAGTTGCTCGCCGAGGCGGGACATCCGAACGGTATCGACTTGGAGATTACGATCAAACCCCATCCCAGCTGGGAGGGCAAAGGTGTCGAGGGCTTGGTCTACCAGTGGGAGCAGGCAGGGATTCGCGTCAAGATCAAGCAGTTGCCGTCGTCCAAGTTTTGGGGCGTGTGGGATAAAGTGCCGTTCGGATTCACCGAATGGGCACACCGTCCGTACGGATCGATGATCATGAACCTCGCCTATCGCTCCGGTGTGCCGTGGAACGAGTCGCACTACGACAACCCCGAGTTCAACAAGATCCTCGATCAGGTCGACTCCACCCCCAGCCTCAAGAAGCGTAAAAAGCTCATGGGGCAGTTGGAAAAAATCATGCAAGAGGACGGTCCCATCGTACAGCCGGTGTGGCGGAAGCTCTTCATGGTCTACAACAAAAGGGTCAAGGGCTTCGTTCCTCATCCTACCCAGTACATCTTCGGAAACGAACTGGCCATCCAAGCCTAAGCTCTTTCTGGCATCGCTCCTCTTCTTGGCGCAGAAATCTCTGCACGAGAAGAGGAGCAATCGCCACGATGTGACACAGCAAGAGGGCAGAGGGCAGAGGGGCGCAAGGGAGGAGAGAGACAGAGGAATTAGATGGGGATGGGGAGACGGACAAGCGGGCGCGGCGGGCGGCGGCGGCGGGCAGCAGCAAGAAGGGGGCGCAGGGGAGCGCACAAGAGGGCAAGGGAGGATAATAGATAGAGGGATAATAGACCGGAAGACGCGACAAGGGGGCGCAGCAGGGGAGCGCACAAGAGGGCAAGGGAGGAGATAATAGATAGAGGGGGATAGAGGGGAAGACGCGACAAGGGGGCAGGGGGGGGGGGCGCACAAGCAGGGGGACAAAACATAGGGGGTAAAAAAGGGGGTAGAGAAGAAACGACGGAAGAGAATGGGAAGGGCAAGATGGCTAAGCTGCTTTTTCGTCGTCTAATGTCGGTCGTGCTGATCGGATTGATTATCTCGTTCCTGCTCTTTCTCGTTTTCGAAAGCGACAAACTGGAGGTGGCAGGCAAGGTCTTGGGTGCCTATTCGCTGCCCGAACAACGTTTGCTGTGGCTGGAGAAGAACGGTTACAACGAGCCCTTTCTTTTGCGCTACCTCCAATGGCTCGGCAAGTTTTTGATCGGTGACTGGGGAACCTCCTTGCAATACGACACGCCCGTTCGTCCCTATCTTATGGATCAGTTGAAGAACACGGCGATCTTGGGCGGGCTTGTATTTTCGCTCACCCTCGTCTTTTCGCTCGTGCTCGGCGTGATCTCGGGTGTGTTCGAAGGTCGTATGACGGATCGTCTCGTGTCCGGCTTTGCCGTGCTGACAACTTCGGTGCCCGAGTTCGCCTCCGCCACCTTGCTTGCAGCAGTCTTCGTCTTTTGGCTCGACATCTTGCCCGGCACCTCGACTTTTCAAGACGGCTTTCGCTGGATTGAACTCGTCCTGCCCGTCTCTGTGCTGGTGATCTACAACTTCGGATACTACACGCGCATGACGCGCGCTTCCATGGCAGAAGTCATGACCTCGCAGTATGTACGCACAGCTATCTTGAAAGGCATGCGCTTCCGTCGCGTCGTGCTGAACCACGCGCTGCGCAACGCTCTGATCGCCCCCTTCACGGTGATGGTCTTGCAACTGAACTATCTTCTTTCGGGGGTTATCGTCGTCGAGGTCTTCTTCGCCTACAAGGGCTTCGGCAAGATGCTCTACGACGCGGCTCTGTTTGGCGACCTCTATATCTTGGAGGCGGCGACGATCATCGCGGTCGCCATCGCCGTGATGTCGCAGCTCATTTCGGATGTGGGCTACGCACTACTCAACCCGCGAATTCGCTTCAGCTGACCACAACAGAAAAAATGACCGAAACAAAGAAAACCGAACAAGAGGCGGAGCAGGAGGCGGGAGTAGCACCGCAAGCCAGCCGTCTGCTTGGCTTGTGGCGTGGAATCGCCCTTTTACGCGAATCGCGAATCGGCATGGCTGGGCTCGTGCTGGTCATGTTTTGGATCGTGCTCTCGATCGTAGCCCCGCTACTGCCGCTGATCGATCCTTTGCAACAGTATGCTTGTTGCTCGCAGCTGGGGGTCGGCAGCCACGGAGAGGAGGGAGAGTTCTTTCTACTCGGCACCGACGACCGAGGACGCGATATCCTCTCGCGCCTGGTGTGGGGAGGAAGACTGGTGCTGTTTTGGTCTTTCTTTGCAATGCTGGTCGCCTATATCGTCGGTGGATCGATGGGGCTCGTCGCGGGCTACCTCGGCGGGTGGTGGGACGGCGTGCTGTCGTTTTTCGCCAATGTCTTGCTCTCTTTTCCGGTGATGGTGATGTACCTGCTGGTGATCACCTACTTGGGCGGCGCGTCAGGGGCGAATGTCGTCTTCGCGGTGACCTTTGCAACGGCGCCTGCGATCTTCCGTATCGTGCGCGGCTTGATCTTGGACATTCGTGCGCGCGACTATGTGTTCGCCGCTCAGGTTCGCGGCGAGCATCCGATACGCATCATGCTGGTCGAGTTGCTGCCGAATGTTCGAGGTCCTTTGATCGTGGACATGTGCTTGCGCTTGGGCTACACGACGATCACGATCGCCTTGTTGGGCTACTTGGGGATCGGACTGCCGCCGCCGTCGCCGAACTGGGGAACGATGATTGCCGATGCACAGCAGTTCGGACACTTCGGAGTCAACGCCATGCTTTGGCCTGCGATTGCCATCTCGACGTTGGTTTTGGGGCTCAATCTTTTCGCCGACGGCTTGCGTGAGGTTTCCTTGCGCGATTGACGCGCTACTTTGGAGAATTGCCCTTATGTCTTTGTCCCGCACCCCGCACCCCGTTTTGGAATGCAAAGATCTCTGTCTTTCCTATTTCACGCGTAGTGGAGAGGTGAAGGCGGTCGTCGATTTCAACTTGTCGATCATGCCCGGCGAAGCGATCGGGCTGGTCGGCGAATCGGGATGCGGAAAGTCGACGGTCGCTCTTGCTATCATGCAATACCTCGGCAGGAACGGCTCGATCGTCTCCGGCGAAATCAACTTCATGGGACAAAACCTGTGTGCCATGAACGAAGCCGAGTTGCGTCGAATCCGCGGCAAGGACATCGCCATGGTTTATCAAGAGCCCATGGCATCCCTCAACCCTTCGATGAAAATCGGCAAACAGCTCATAGAAGTTCCTGTGCGCCACGAGGGCTTGTCGAGCGAGGAAGCCTACCAGCGCGCGGTCAGGTTGTTGGACGAGGTGAACCTGCCTGACCCCGACATGATGATGAAACGTTTTCCTCACCAGCTGTCGGGAGGACAGCAGCAGCGTGTTCTGATCGCCATGGCGCTGTTGTCGCGCCCGAAGTTGCTGCTGCTGGACGAGCCGACGACGGCGTTGGATGTGACGGTGGAGGCGGGCATCGTCGATTTGATTCGCGGTATTGCGAAAACATACGGAACATCGTTACTGTACATCTCGCACAACTTGGGGCTGATCTTGGAGACTTGCAACCGCATCACGGTGATGTATTCGGGACAGGCGGTCGAGCGCGGATCGATCAAGCAGGTGTTCGATCAAATGCGCCATCCTTACACGCGCGGTCTGTTCTCGTCGATCCCTCTGCCTGGCGCCGACCGTCACGAGCATCCTCTGGTGCCGATTCGCGGGCAGCTGCCCTTGCCGCAAGATCGTCCGCAAGGCTGCTATTTCTCGTCACGTTGCGATTTCGCCAAGAAGGGGGTCTGCGACCAAGAACGAATTTCCATGCAGGCGGTTGCGGGCAAGCAAGGACATGTGGTGCGTTGCGCACGCTACGACGAGATCGACTGGGCAAACTATCGTCCTGAGGGATTGAAGCAACCGATCTCGAAGCGGGGGGGAGAGGTGTTGGTGGTCGAGAATATGAAGAAGTATTACGAGCTGAAGGATCGTTCCTTGCGCGCCTTGTTGAAAGGGGGCAAGACGCGGTATGTCAAGGCGAACGACGGCTTGAGCTTTTCGGCGCACGAGGCGGAGACGGTCGCCATCGTGGGCGAGACGGGTTGTGGAAAGTCGACCTTGGCGAAGGTCTTGATGGGCTTGGAGTGTGCAACGGGCGGCAGCATCAAGGTCAAAGGGAAGGACATCGCCGAGGTGCCGGTTCAGCAGCGCAACCCGCAGATGATCGGAACTTTACAAATCGTCTTTCAGAATCCGTTTGAAACCTTGAACCCTTCCTATTCGGTTGGCTCGCAGGTGGAGCGTGTGTTGAAAAAGTTCGGCATCACGCGAGGTCGTGCCGAGACGCGCCGCAAGATGTACGAGATGATGGACTTGGTGAAGCTGCCGAGGGCCTTTGCGACGCGCAAGCCTCGGCAGTTGTCGGGCGGACAGAAGCAACGGATCGGAATTGCGCGCGCATTTGCCGGAGACACGAAGGTGATCATCGCGGACGAACCTGTTTCGGCGTTGGATGTTTCGGTGCAGGCTTCGGTGATGGCTTTGTTGAGCGATATTCAACACAAGAAGCGCACGACCTTGTTGTTCATCAGCCATGACCTGTCGTTGGTGCGCTACCTATCGGATCGAGTGTTGGTGATGTATTTGGGTCGCATCGTCGAGGAGGGGACGACGGAGGAGATTTTTTCTCCGCCCTATCATCCTTACACGGAGGCGTTACTTTCGGCGGTGCCGATTGCGGACACTTCGGTGACGAAGAAGCGGATCGTTCTGAAGGGCGAGTTGCCTTCGCCTAGCAATCCTCCAAGTGGCTGTCCGTTTCAGACGCGTTGTCCTCGCAAGATAGGCAGTATTTGCGAGACCGAGCCGCCACCGATCAGGAAGATCAGTGCCGATCATTCGATCGCCTGTCATTTGGAGGAGGATGTCTTGCGTAAGATGGAGCCTGTGATCGAACTGGGAAAAAAGAAAGCAGCAGCTTGACAGGGAGCGGTATGTTCGGGGGAGATGCGGGGGGAGGATAGGCGTCGTCGCCGCCGCAACGCATGTTTTTCTTATCGCTCTCTCTTCCACCCTCTCTTCCACTCGCTCTCTCTTCCACCCTCTCTTCGCTCTCTCACGAAAGGGCAGGCAACCCTTGCTCGCGTTCCAGCCCAGCTATCGCGTCAAGTTCGGGCGATCCGTGTTAAAATACTTCGTCAAGTAGCGCAAGACCCTAGCCCGATCAGCCGCCGCCATCGGTTGCATCTCCTGCTCCTCGACCATCCAATCCAACAACTCGTTCCAGTCCTCACGACTCAAGCCTTGCTGCGTCACCAACCGCAAGGAATGGCAGACAGAACAATAAGCATCCGTCTCGTCTCGACCGACACCTGCGGGCAATAACGACGTTTTCGAAGAAGGCGCTACCGTCCTGCTGACTTTCTTGTCGTTTGCTTTCGTCGCGGGTTTTTTCTTTTTTTCTTGCGTCTTCTTCGCGGGGCTCTTCTTGACGCTCAGTCGTATCGGCTTGTCGCTCTTGCTGTTCAGGTAGGCGATGACATCCGCCCGTTGCTTCGCGTCGCTCAAGCCGACAAAGAGCATGCGTCCGCCAGGAACGACGGCGCTAGGTTTTTTCAAATAAACGTCCAGCGTTGCCGCATCCCATGTCTTGTTGAATTTCTTCATCGCCTCCGAATACTGGAAGCCCGCCTTCGTTCCCGCCTTCCTTCCGACAACTCCCCACAGATTCGGTCCGATCAGATGTACCCCCGTCTTCTCGATGGTGTGGCAAGTCCTGCATCGAAGAAAGGCTTTCTTTCCCGCGACAGGGTCGAAAGCCTGCGCCTCAGACACGACGGAGGGCAAAGGTAAGGACGAGAGTAAAGTTGAGAGTGAAGGCGAGAGTAAAGGAGAGTCTTCTGCTATCAGCAGAAGACTCACCAGAACTAACCCTCTCCCAACGGCTTTCTTGAAGTGTCGAAAGCACATCCTGCCAATCTCCTTGTTGGCTCTCTTGCCACAGCCCGAAGTTGCTAGAAGCAGGGCTGCTTTTTAAAGGGTTATTCGACTTACAAAAAGGCTTTGCAACTCGATTTACGAGACGCGAACGGCAACACGAAACATGCTGTTGTTCAGATATCCCTTGGGATTCCAATCGATCGCATGGGGTTGGGTTTCGCCCGCCGAATCGGTCGCGCGCGCCCATACCTCGTAGTAGCCGCTTTGCGGGAAGGTGACTTGCGCCGAGAAGTTCTGCCATGCGCCTTTGTTTGCAGGCGCTTGCAGCTTTGCCTTCTGCCAAGTGGCACCGAAGTCTTGGGAGATCTGCACCGTCTTGACCTTACGATCACCAGACCATGCGTGTCCTCGCACTTCGATAGCCTTGCCGCTTTTCGCGCCCGATTGCGGATGCGTGATCAGCGACTTGACGGGCATGCGCTCGATGATGACAAAGTCTTTTGTCTCCACCTTCTCGCCCGCCGAGACGGGACGGTTCGGCACGCGATAGGCTTTGCCGGTCATCTTCGGTCCATCGTGCTCCTTGTCGCGGATTTGGATTCTCTGCAACCACTTCTGCGAGCAGGAGCCCGGCCAACCCGGAACGACGAGGCGCAAGGGGGCGCCGTTTAACGGCGAGATAGCAGCGCCGTTTTGGGCAAAGGCGATCATGATACTGTCGTCCATGGCTTTGTGGATTGGCACGCCTCGCGAGATGGCGAGTTTGCCTGCCTTGCCGGAGAGGTGCACGTCCGCGCCGTAGTGAGCGGTGTAGACAGCACCTTTTTGTATCTTCGCCTTCCGCAACACATCCTTCA
>JABAAA010000310.1:0-298 GCA_014239005.1 Alphaproteobacteria bacterium
ACTATACTATATCTAATATCCGTTTAACTTTCGATAGAGATATAAGGTATAGAAAATTTGATTCGTATATTAATAAGGAAGAATTTTTTACGGTTGTTGAGATTAAGGCCCCTGCTGATGTTGCGAGGGGATTTTTAGAGAATATAATTTCGACTCCGCGCCGTAGATTTTCTAAGTATAGTATGGCTTGTAATTCTTTAGGTTGCTAGTTTTTCGCTTTATTTGTGATTTTGTGAAGTACTAGCGGAGGAGGGACTTGAACCCCCGACCCACGGATTATGATTCCGTTGCTCTAACC
>JABAAA010000310.1:308-578 GCA_014239005.1 Alphaproteobacteria bacterium
TTTGGGAATTTGGTTTAGGAATGTTAATAATATATATGATGTATTATATTGTATTTATTATTTTTTTATATTTATTATATGCAATTTTTGACCCACAGATTGTATGTAGGATGTTGCATTGCGTTGATGGAAGGGTATTTAGAGTACATCCAGCCTTGGAATAGGATTTTTTTCTCATCATTTGAGACTTGGATTAGAGCGACTGCGTCGTTGTGATTTTTGTAGATGATTTTTTTACAAGTTATGACTTGCATGGCGATGGTTTCGAAT
>JABAAA010000311.1 GCA_014239005.1 Alphaproteobacteria bacterium
CTTATAAATTGCAAGGTCATGGTATCCCCTGCATCGTCAACGATGGTGTCTGCTCCAGGGTTGTAGGAATAAAACACATAGGTATCTGTGCCTGCGCCTCCCTCCAAGGTGTCTTCGCCCGTGCTGCCGTAGAGATCATCGTCGCCCGCGCCTCCCTCCAAGGTGTCTTCGCCCGCGCTGCCGTAGAGATCATCGTCGCCCGCGCCGCCCTCAAGGCGGTCGTTGCCACCTCGTCCAACAAGGGTGTTGTCCTTGTCATCGCCCGTCAGCCAGTCGTTTCTACGTGTGCCATGGATATTTTCAATATTGGTGAGGATATCGCCCACGGCATCGTTGTTGTTGGCAACAAAGCCGTGGCTGCCATCAAAGTCTTGTTGCGCTTGTCCTTGCAACAAAAGGCTCACCCTGACTCCTTTGACAGAGTTTCTATAATCGGCAGTGTCTACATCCGCTCCGCCGTCAAGGGTGTCCGCCCCCGCACCTCCATTTAGGTAGTCGTTGCCCACGCCGCCGAGAATTGTATCCGCGCCCTCACCACCACTCAAGCCGTCACCGCCCGCACCTCCGTCAAGGATG
>JABAAA010000312.1 GCA_014239005.1 Alphaproteobacteria bacterium
TACTTTGAGAGATGATACCTATGTGTTCAACGCGGGCGACGGTTCGGATAGGGTCGAAGACGACACTGGCAACATCATCTTCGAGCAAGGGACGAACAACGACTACGCAGGCGCAACCTACACTTTCGCCTATGTCGGTAGCGATATAAGGCTTACGGTGGCGAAAGACGGTAGCACACTCAATACTATCGATTTCTCACAATACCCTTCAGGCTTCAACTTCTACACGCGTAGCAGCGACGGTAACGATATCGAAATTTCTACTTCTTCACTTGTTATACCGCCAAGATTTGGTAGCGAGGGCAACCCGCTCTTGGCAACCGCCAATGCCGATACCTTCACCGGCGTTGCAGGCTATAGCAATTGGGTGAGCTACGCAGGATCGACTTCGGGAGTCACGGTCGACCTTGACGACAACGACCCTGCCAGTGTCTCAGGCGGTTGGGCTGCGGGAGACACGCTTACGGGTATCAATAATTTGATTGGCTCAGATTACGTCGACACCTTGAGCGGCGATAGCAGTCCTAATTTTTTCGAGGGAGGGCAAGGCAACGATGTGCTGGCGGGGGGAGGAG
>JABAAA010000313.1 GCA_014239005.1 Alphaproteobacteria bacterium
CGGCATTCATCGCGCCGAGCTGTTGGACGAAGGGGGAGAGATCGACGAGCGCAAACTGGGTGCGCTTGTAGAAAAGACAGGAATCGAGCCTGACTACGCGATGACAGATCTGCGCTGGTAAAAATTGGAGCTTATGTGCTTCGATCGCACGCGCAGAATGCGCGCCAATATCATGATTTATCATGATCATGGGTATCACGATCATGGATGCGTCCGCTGACGCAGAGTCTTCGTGAGGAAATTATGTTCCCCTCCCTATGTCCCCCTCGTGCGTGCGCGGGTAGCGACAAGCAAATTCTTTGGAGCTTACATACTTTAGTGGACAAAGGGATATTTTGCGTCAGAACTCTTGAAAATCCGTGTTTTTACGCACACTTATCACCCCAACAAATCTCCCAAACAAATCTCTTAAGCCTTTGCCATTGTCCGCCTTTGCTGCTGTTTGTCAACTAAAGTATGTAAGATCAACCCTGCGAGAATGCTTCTCTTGTAAGAAGCGCGTGCGCTACGGACGCACATCCCCCTCTTCCCAAAAAACCCTTGCTTAACAGCCCCTCATCGCGCACCCTGACGC
>JABAAA010000314.1 GCA_014239005.1 Alphaproteobacteria bacterium
TCTGAAGCGGCTCCGGCAACCCTCTCGGCCCTCCCTCCGTCCGCCCCGGAAGCAGGCACCGCCCACGGTGACCCCGGCGACGTTCCGAGCAACGAATCCCTCCCAGGGCTGGGAGGGCAGGGCTCGGCAACACCACGGCAGCCACTGAGCAGGCGCTTCATGAGCCTGTTGCAGGCCCGATCCGCCGCCCTGCTGACGCCGGACAGCCTGCGCGGCGACACCGCCGAAAAATTCCTGACCGGCATGCAAAACGCCGCCCTGAACGCCGCTTTGAGCGCCGGGGCGACCGAAGTCCAAGGTCGGCTGCCCTTCATCCGCGCCCTGAGTGTGCGCTACGAATCGGCCTACGCCGGACGCGATGACCTGGCCGAATTAAACTTGATGCTCTCCCTGCTGGAAAGAGACCGCGGCGCACTATACCTGCAGGCGAACGCCTTGGCCCAGGAGGGCCGCCTGGGTTCCAACCTCGGACTGGGCTATCGCCTTGACCTGGTGGAAGGTCTCCAGGTCGGCGCCAACTTCTTCTACGACTGGCTGGAGCAGCCGGACCTGCAGCGCACCTCGGTGGG
>JABAAA010000315.1 GCA_014239005.1 Alphaproteobacteria bacterium
GTATTACTGCTGATAGTCTTCAACTTGGGGCGAGCGATACCAGTGATGTAGTAGCGACCCCAGCATTCGACGGCTTTAGTGCCTTAAACACCGGCAACGGCGGTAGTGTTATCCTCGACCGAATCCGTGCGACCCTTGATCTCGCTAGGGATCGCTTGGAGACGATCGAATCTTACTTCGGTAGCAATATCGCGCTGTTGCAAGAAAGGGAGAGGTTCGGTATCAACTACGCCAACGACCTCACTGTCGGTAGAGACTTCATCGTGCTTGCCGATGTCAACGAGGAGGCTGCTATTCTGACGACGCTCAGAACTCGCAACCAAATCGGCATTGGTGCGTTGGCATCCAACGCTGAATCCGAGCAGCAGCTCTTGCGATTGCTTTCGTAGGGAGACCTCATAAATCGGCTGACGAGGCTGGTTGAACGGACAGGCTCGCGGAAACGCGAGCCTGTCTAGAACCTTGCCGCAACATTCACGATTGCTTTCGCAGGAATTTTAACCCACTGGCGAGAGCTTTCGACCCGAACGCTCCACCTCCGAAAGCTCCAGCTCTATGCGACC
>JABAAA010000316.1 GCA_014239005.1 Alphaproteobacteria bacterium
CTGCCGTGTCCTCCCCACAACAAGGGAGCCGTCCGCCTTGAAAGCCGTCCTCCGTCCGCTTGCACGCCTTTTCCCCCTGACTCCATCACCAGCTGCTGCAAAAACGAAGGCACGCTTTTCAGGCGCGAATCGTATGGGAAGACGGCATGGTTCGAGAATTTCCAAAAGTTGCGATACCACACGCTCAACAATCCCATCACGACAGGGATATTTTTTTCCAGCGGCTCTTCCTGAAAATGCTTATCTGCCGCCTCTGCTCCCTTGAGGAACTGCTCGAACAACCTTGTTCCCAGCAGCAGCTCTGCCGAAAGACTGACCGCCGACCATACCGAGTAGCGTCCTCCGACGCTTGCCGGCAGAAGGAAGATGCGCTCGCTTGGCAGAGACAGGGACGGCAACATCGCATTCACCGCTTCAGGAGCGGCTGTTACCGCGACAAAGTGGCGCCACAGCGAATCTTTCTTACCGCCTGTCGCAGGGCGCATCCACCGCATCAGAGCTTGCGCGTTGTGCAAGGTTTCCTCGGTGCGAAAGCTTTTGGAGACCACGAACACCAGACAG
>JABAAA010000317.1 GCA_014239005.1 Alphaproteobacteria bacterium
ATCATGTGGAAAGAAACTTGGGGATACAAGTTTATGTTTTAATGCATATTTTTTTAATTGATTGTATGTTATTTCTTTATCATTTAGTTGCTTATAAATAAATTGTACATAATCTCCTCTAATAGGCAATTCTTCAATTTTTTTTCCTGATTTATTTTCATAATATTTTACAGATACAATTTTCCCCAAATAATTTTTAAGAAAATCATCAAATTGAGGTATAGTAAATTCATCTAAAAGAATTTTCACTGTTTTTTTATATGATTCAAATTCAAGTTTTTCTTGATGAATCTTTTCTTGTGTTTCATCGTATTTGTTTTTTGTATTCTCGAGGAATTTTTTAAGCCACATAATATGATTTTATGTGAACAATATATTACTATTTTGGAATTATCAAGGTACGATATCAGCTATAACAAAATCTAGGTACAAAAAATATCTCTGATGTCAAAATTTATACCTACAAATAGATAATAGATAACCTCGTACATATCAAATAATTGATACAAAAATAATTCATTGGCAACACCAATCAAACTGGTTTTTTGTATCCAAAC
>JABAAA010000318.1 GCA_014239005.1 Alphaproteobacteria bacterium
GACGTAAGTCTTTTTGGAAGAATGCGTCAGAGAGGGTGAGAATCCCGTATGTCGTTTGGATTCAATGCGTTCGGCGTGCTGTTTAGAGTCGCGTACTTTGGAAGTGGTGCGCAAAATGGGAGGTAATCTTCTTCTAAAGCTAAATATTGACTCGAGACCGATAGTAAACAAGTACCGTGAGGGAAAGGTGAAAAGGACTTTGGAAAGAGAGTTAAAAGTGTCTGAAATCGCTGAGAAGGAAGCGAATGAAACCAGTTTATTGCGGCGAGATTGCTGTAGGAGAACGGAAAGGTCTTGCTGCGACACCGTAAGGGTCGCAGTGGGGTTGGACCGGGTTTTCTGTAGTGTTTCTTGTTGTTACAAGTCAACGTCAGTTGGGTGTTCAACGAAATCTGCTTAATACTCCTTTCTTTGTTGCGACGAAGTAAGAGTGTTTGGTGTGGAGTTTTACCCCGACTGAGGACTGCGTGCGGGAAGCTAGCTCGGCATAATTTTCACGAAAGTTTGCTTTACTCCTAGAGTGCAGTAGACCTAGTGGGGATGAGACGAGATCTT
>JABAAA010000319.1 GCA_014239005.1 Alphaproteobacteria bacterium
CACCTGTAATTAAATATGTATATATAAAAATGGTGTAAGATCAGCTATGGCAAAATCTAGGTACAAAAAATATCTTTGATGTCAAAATTTATGCCTACAAATTGAGAACAAGTGATCTTACACTAAAAGTGTATGAGCCCATATGGGTGACATATTCAAAAACCCCTACTGCAGTTATGCCTCATCCAGGTATGCAATAAAGTGTTTTTCTTCGTACCAATGATGTCTCATAACGTATCAGTCAACATGGCTCTGGAATATATGTGCTCAAATCTTACCAATTTGCGTTGCCCTGTCTTGGTCGCAGGAGTCTCCGAGTCATTTTTCTTTAACGTGTTGTATACATCAGCATGGCTTTTATCTGGATAATCGTTACGAATGCATCACGCAAGACATAGTGATCTACTGAATGCTTTGTATGTTTTGCAAATATGTTTGCAGTATTTTCCGAAGAGATTTTTTGTTCTTCTCATGGTATGCGATTGTGAGATCTTACCAGTAGAGACAAACTGTGTCCATATGCATCTCATGTGTTTTTCAGTTATTTGAATG
>JABAAA010000031.1:0-5234 GCA_014239005.1 Alphaproteobacteria bacterium
CGACGCCGATTCCGCGTTCGTTGAACATGGCTCTTTCGGGGTTGCGCGATCTGTCGCCGTTGCTTTCCGCACCCTACGATCGTTTGAACGTGCGGAGCTTCGTGCTGGACTTCGACGCGCTTTCTTTGAGCGAAGCCTTGCGCCGTGAGCGTTTGCGCGGCGGGCAGGCGTTTTGTGTCGTGCCGCGCATCGCGGATTTGAAACGCACCGAGGCTTTGCTGCGTCGTCTTGCGCCTGAGGCGAGGCTAGTCGTTGCGCACGGCAGGCTTTCGGCGGCGACCTTGGAGCAGCGCATGCGCGCCTTTCTAGAAGGCGAGAGCGACCTGTTGCTTTCGACCAACATCGTCGAGGCGGGCTTGGACATTCCGCGAGCCAACACGATGATTATTTTGGATGCGCATCGTTTCGGCTTGGCGCAGCTCTATCAGTTGCGCGGGCGGGTCGGGCGCGCCAAGTTGCGCGGCTATTGCTACTTTTTTATTCCGGAGTATGCGCGCAAGCAGAAGAGCGCCATGCAGCGGTTGAACCTTATGGAGACGCTGGACATCGCAGGCGCGGGATTGCGTGTTTCCATGCAAGATCTCGACATGCGGGGAGCGGGCAATTTGCTGGGCGAGGAGCAATCGGGAAAGATCCGCGAGGTTGGCGTCGAGCTTTATCGAAAGCTCTTGAGCAACGCCATTCGAGAGCGCAAGCAGCTGCATGACGGGGAGAGTCCAGATCAGGCGCAAAATCAGGCGCAAACGAAGGACATCCGTATTGCGTTGGGAATTCCTGTGTTGATTCCTCCCGCGTATGTGGAGGAGGAGGGCTTGCGCATGGCTCTGTATCGCAGGCTTGCCTTGTTGGAGGACGAAGCGGCGCGCTGTGCGTTCAAGGAGGAGTTGTGCGATCGCTTCGGCGCAGTGCCTCAAGAGGTGGATAACCTGCTGGCGCTGTTTCGCATCAAGGAGTTGGCAGCGCGTGCGAACATCGAATCGTTGGAGGCGGGCGAGGGCGGAATGACCGTGCGCTTCAAGGAGAATCGCTTTGCCGCGCCGCAGGGCTTGTTGGCGTTGATACGGCGAGGGGGGAGTGGATTTGTGTTGGGGAAAGACCAGAGCCTTTCGCGGCGTGTAAGGCTAGGGGGGGATGCAGCGCGGCGGGTCGAAGCCGCAGAGTCGTTCGTGCGTGAGCTGGTCGCGCTGGCGGCGGACGAGAAGAGCGTAGAAAAAATGCGGGAGTGACGGGACTTGAACCCGCGGCCTCCGGCGTGACAGGCCGGCGCTCTAACCAACTGAGCTACACCCCCGAAGGAACTGCATATCGTAGGGGCTGTGGCAAGCAAAGGCAAGTAGACAAAACTAGTGCCTCGTCGAAGACGATGCCGCTTGCATGTCCAGCAGCGTCAACACGGTTCGACTGCGCGCCACCGCGCTCGCCTCCTCCAACAAGGCTTGCTTCTCGTTCGGCGCGAAAGGGCACAAGACACAGAGCAAATTCACCACCTCCTCGTCGCCACAAGCCAACAACCCCGCCATGTCGAAATCATTCGGCAACATCGAAGACCCTCGCAACACACGCTCCAAACGCTCGCGCGGCAAGCCGATGTCCGAAGCAGGTGCAACCTCGTCCAAGGCAAACTCCTCGCTCGACACCGCAAAACGCCGATACCCCCCTTGCGCCCTCTCCTGCTCTTGCGTCCGACGAAATCGCCGCACTCCCTTGAGAACGATGAACCGCCTGCCGTCATCCCACTCCTCGTAACGCACGATACGACCCGCACAACCAATGCAATAAAGATCGTCCTTTCCATCCTCCCTCGCCTCCCCTTCCTCCCCCGCCCCCACTTTCTTGGAATCGCGCGGTTGCACCATGCCGATCATACGCCCCTCTCTCAGCGTGTCCTCGACCAACGCAATATAGCGCGGCTCGAACGCCACCAACGGCAGACGCGCGTGCGGTAGCAACAACGCTCCGACGACAGGAAAGATAGGCAACGTCGCAGGGAAAGAACTCATACTGAAATTTTCGCAAAATCGAACAACACAGCCTTGCGTCCCTCGCACGCCAAAAAGCGCAAAAAGTCGGCGCCCGAAAGCGCGATGCTGCGGTCGTTACGCATCGGGTGCGCGTTGAAGCAGGGGCTCTCGGCAATGCTGTCGTCCAACACGAGACGGACGACAGCCTCTTCATCGAAGAGGACGGCGAAAGGATTGACCGCACCCGCCGCCACGCCGAGCCGATCGTTCAACTCTTGCGCGTTGCCGAACGAGAGCCGTCCCGAGATTCCCAACCGCTCTGCCGCTTCGCCTTTGCTCAAAGATTTGAGGTCAAGCGTTTGCTGGGCGGGCAGGCAAAGCAAGAAGAATCGCCGCTTGCGGTCGCGCACGAAAAGGTTGCGAATATCCAACCCCGGCACCGAGCCCGCAAGTGCGCGCGATTCTTCCACCGTAAACACACGGGGATGCGAAAATCGATGATAGGCGACCGAGCAAGCTTCCAGTCGTTTGTAGAGACGCTGTTCGTACGGATCGATGTCCTTAGCATCGCAGGCAAGCGACATCGAGGGAAAAGTCATGGAACGACAGGCACCGTCTCTTTGAGACAAGGTCTTTCGGAAAAGCCTTCTTGCCACGTTGCGAGCTTGGGATGAAGCGTGCGCCATTCGTATTCGGGATAGCGCAGCGGGATGTAGTCGAGCGCGACGGCGAGCGTCAACGTTCCCAGCGAGAAACCATGCTCTTGAAAGGGTTGCTGCTCGAACCACGCGCAGGCGGCTTGAACGCTCGTCTCCTGTCGCGCGATCCACGCGGGCGAGCGTTCGCCGTCAGGGCGCAAGGACTCCAAGAAACGCAACACGCAAGCGTCCAAGATACCATCGGCGGCAGCCTGCCACACCTGCGCCTGTCCCGCGCGAGGCTCTTCTGTCGGCAGCAGCACGCCTGGCTTGTCCACGCTCGCCAAACTTTGCAAGTAGGCGCAGACGACAGGCGAATCGAACAGAACCCTGCCGTCCTCCAAGATCAACGCGGGAATTTTGCCCAAAGGGTTTAGCGCGCGATACTCGGCGTTCGCGCCTTGACGCGTGTCCGTCGGAATGCGCTCGATGCGGTCGGCAAGTCCCAGCTCGATCGCCGAGGCGGTGGCTTTGCGCACGAACGGAGAGGTCGGGGAATAGGCAAGTTTCATGGTGAGGCGAGCTCCTGTCAGTGTGTTGTTGTTAGGATGAGGGTGGTGTGGAAAAGTTTTGCAATCGGTGCGTGTCGTGCCAACCTTGCTTGTGCAATTCCTCGACGAGGGGTTGTTCCGCCCATGCTTCGCTCTGCGGCGTTGTCGAGAGACGCGCGAGCATCGGATGCGCGGCTTTGGCAAAAATATGTCCTGCGAAGGGCAGGTCGTCCGCTTGCGCTCCTTCCAGCGCGCCGAGCATCACGCTCCACGCTTCTTCGTCCTCTTGCTCTAAAAGGCGGTAGAAGAGACTTGCGCCACAGCGCGAGCAGAAACCGCGCTCTGCCTGTTCGGAAGAGCGGTACCAGGCGAGCGTTGCTTGGTTTTGGAAGGAGAGGTGTTTCGTTTCGACCTTGGTGGCGACAACAAAGCTACCGCTGGTCTTGCGACACGGCGCGCAGTGGCAGGCGACGAGCGGACGCAACACCTTCTCGCGCGGCGCGTCTGCTTCGATGACATAGCGCACGCCGCCACACAGACAGCTTCCCGTTTGCTTGCAATAAGCCTCTTGAATAGGTTCAGTCATTCATCAATCCTTCTTCGAGGAGTCGTTTTTTCAAGTATGCCATATCTCCGTTCCCTTTCGTTCGATTGCACCAGCTGCATAGCAGTTGAAGGTTGCTGTCGGTATCGATACCGCGTTTGGATTGAGGAATGATATGGTCTGTCTCTAACTTTTGAATAGGTCGACTATCTTTGCAACCCGCGCATTGCCCGTTTTGTTCATGGTAGAGAATGTGGCGTATATCCTTCGATCGTTTTTCGACAGGCGGAGGAATATCCTTTCGATGATGAATGCCAAGCCCAAAGAGTCCCAGTTCGTTTTCCAAACGTTGAATAATAAGGTTTGCGGCAAGAGATGATATGTCAATCCCGATCCATTGCCTTTTGAGCTCTTCGGCTGCTAGACAGGTTGTGGCGCATCCGCAAAAAGGATCTAACACTGTATCGCCTTCGTTGCTCGAAGTTTTGATGACACGACGCAGTATTTCCAAAGGTTTTTGCGTCGGATAGCCCGTGCGCTCCTTGGCGGAGGTCGCCAGCATGCCAATATGCCACCAGTCCTTGCTGTTTACTAGGGTATATTTTCCCAATCCGTCTCGATCGTCGTAGAGCTTGATGTTTTTGTTGCCCGTGTTGTAATCGATCCCCATGTAAGATTTTTCTTTTTGAGGATTGAAGGTATAATGTTCGGTCTTTGTGTAGAAAAAAATAGTGTCGTGCTTTTTGGCAAACCATCTTTTAGAAGCACCGCCGCTTTTATAAACCCAGGAGATCTCGTTGACAAAACGATTTGCTCCGAAAACAGCGTCCAGCGTCAACTTTAGGCTGTGACTCATCGTCGGATCGCAGTGGAGATAGAGCGATCCCGTCGACCTCAACACGCGATGCATCTCCATGATCCTTACGGACATATAGACAAGATACGCCTTGTCGCTTTTTCCGCAAAGCAGCTCTGCGGTTTCGATAAGGTTATGGAGCGCGGGGTAGGATTCGCCAATCAAGCCTTGCCAAGTCTTATCGATATCGTTCCAAGTCCAGCTGTCTTTGAAAGCCGCTCCTGCTGCTTGACTGCCGATAGGAGCTGCGTAGTTATGCTTCGAGTTGAAGGGAGGATCGAAATAAATTAAGTCTACCGATGCACTCTCCATCCCTCGCATAATATCGAGGTTGTCGCCGGTAAAAATGGTGCGGTTTTCCAGCACAAAAACTTCTAAGCTAGAACAAATCCTTGCGCCTGCGCAGCTCTTGGAACCCCTTCGCGCCCGCAGGATGAGTGATGTCGTTCGCGCGAAGAAAGGTCTCGTCGCTCGCAAGCAAAAAAGGATTGGCAGCGAGCTCGTCCTTCAGCAAGGTCGGCAATCCCGCCGCCTGATCTTCGCGCGCGCGCGCACGCGTTTGCGCCAGTGTTTCGATGACGCGTTCCCCTTCGGCAGAAAAGCCTTTCAGCGTGCGCACGAAGCGCAAGTTGCCTGTCGTATAATCGTGTCCGCAACAAATGCGCGTCTCAGGAGGGAGCGCTT
>JABAAA010000031.1:5333-10949 GCA_014239005.1 Alphaproteobacteria bacterium
TGATCTTTGTGAGCGAGCGCCACATCTCTTCGGCACTGCCATCGAACAGCCTGCCGCATCCCAACGCGAAGAGAACATCGCCGCAAAAAAGCGCTTCCAGCGCAGGAACATACAACGACACATGCCCTCTCGCGTGCCCCGGCGTGTCGAGCACTTGTATCGACATGCCCAACACCTCTTCGCTCGTCCCTTCCGAAAGCGTCTTGTGCAAGGACTTCACCGCGTCGCGCGGCGCTAAAACTTCTGCCCCTGTTTTCTCGCTGAGCTCTGCGACGCCGCCGACATGATCGAAGTGGTAGTGCGTAATCAAAATATGCGTCAGCTTGAGCCCTCTTTGCGACAGATATTTCTCGATCGGCGCGCTTTCGCCCGGGTCGACGACGAAGGCTTCTTTTTGCGCGTTCTCGAACACCCACGCGAAGTTGTCGGTTAGGCAAGGGATGGGGAAAAGTGACGGCGCGTCCATCGTTCTTTTGTAGCATGCTTGAGGGGGACGACATGAGGATTTTTTGGGAGTACGCGCTGTCGATTGCGAGACAAGAGTCTCCTCGTCTTGCCTTACAAAAGAGCGAGCGTTTTCGCCCTCCGCACGACACGCTCGAAGGTGGCAGGCGACAAAATTCCTCGCGAAGTGTTGCGCCGCGAACAATGGTAGGAATCAACGATCACCGCCCCGTCCACTCGATACTCGCCAGCATGGCGAAAAGGAAAGGCAGAATAGGGCTTGAGCGCGAAAAAATCGAGCAAGGCGCGATGCGCAACCCCGCCCAGCGCAAGAAAAACTCGCGCCTGCAAGCGTTCGAGCTCGGCGTGGAAGAAGGAACGGCAGGCTGCAATCTCCTCGCGCAAGGGCTTGTTTTCAGGAGGCACGCAACGCAACACATTGACGATGCGACAACTCGCAAGCGTCAACCCGTCGTCCTTCTCGCGGCGATAGCACCCGTGCGCGAGCCCAAGCTTGTGCAAGGTGGCGTACAGCAGATCGCCCGCCGCATCGCCGGTGAAAGGTCTGCCCGTTCGGTTCGCTCCCGAAAGTCCCGGCGCCAAGCCGATCACCGCGAGCGCCGCGCGCTGTGCGCCGAAGGAAGGAACGGGCGCGTTGTGCCAATCAGGAAAACGCCGACGGTTTTCCTGACGAAAGCCCTTCAGGCGCGGGCAGAGGTCGCAATCGCGCGAAGGCTCAGGGAACGCGCTGCTCATCGGCTGCTTGAGCTGGCTCGGCTTGAGCTAGCTTGGCTTGAGCGGGCTTGAGCGGGTTGGGCTCGCGGTGGAGTGGCTTGGATTGTTGCTAGGGGTGGTGGTGCTCGCGCGGTGGTCCTTCGTGTGGATCGCGCGTGATGAGGGCTCGCAAATCGTCCAAGTCGTAGAACTCGTCGACCTGTCGTCTGAGGTCGTCGGAGACCATCGGCGGCGAGGTTTTCAACGTGCTGATCGCGGTGACGCGCACTCCCTGTTGCTGGACAACTTGCACAAGCCTGCGAAAATCGCCGTCGCCCGACAGCAGGACGATGTGATCGACCGAAGGGGCGATGCGCATCATGTCGATGGCGAGTTCCATGTCCATGTTGCCTTTCAGTTTGCGGCGCCCGTGCATGTCGGTGTATTCTTTGGTGGGCTTGGTGATCACGCTGTAGCCGTTGTAATCCAGCCAGTCGACCAAGGGACGCAGCGGCGAGAACTTTTCTTCGGTGTTCTCTTCAAAAATCGCCGTGTAGTAGTAGGCGCGAATCAGACGACCGCGAGCGCGGAAAAAGGCGAGCAGCTTGCCGTAGTCGATTTCGAAGCCTAGCGTGCGCACCGAGGCGTAGAGGTTCGCGCCGTCGATGAACACCGCAAGGCGTTCCGATTCAACAAAGCGGTTGGTGAACGAAGACGATGTAGGAGGACTCATATTTTTTCTCCTTAGGAATTTTTGTCTATGGATACAAGGTGATTGGTGCTATCGTAGAACAAGATTCGTCGCTTGTGTGTTTTTTGTCGATTTACAAATTTTCTCCGATGTCGATTCAAACCTATTCTACTCCCTGATCCATGGCAAATCCCGAAACTCCTGCGAAGGCTCAAGGCAAAACTTCGCCGCTGATGCCGAAGGCGACGGCGGTGTGGCTGATCGACAACACGGCGCTGACCTTCGCGCAGATCGCCGAGTTCTGTGCGCTCCATCCTTTGGAGGTGCAGTCGATCGCCGACGGAGAGACCGTCGTCGGCATCACAGGCGTCGATCCCGTGCGCAACCGTCAGATCACGCAGCAGGAGCTGGAACGTTGCATCGACGATCCGAACGCGCGGCTGCAACTCATGGAGACCGCTCTGCCCGTGCCTCAAAAGCGGGTGCAAGGACCGCGATACACGCCGCTGGTCAAGCGGGTTGCCAAGCCCGATGCAATTTTGTGGTGTTTGAAAAGCTATCCCGATCTACAAGACGCGCAGATCATCCGACTCATCGGCACGACTAAGACGATGATCAACACCATCCGCACGCGCTCGCACTGGAACATGCGCAACTTGCAACCACGCAATCCCGCCGATTTTGGACTTTGCACCTACAGCGAGTTGCAGCGTGCCGTAGAGCAGGCGGAGCGCACAAAAAAACGCGAACGCGAAGAGCAAGCGCGTAAAGAAAAGGCGAAGGCGGCGAGAACCCTTGCTGCCGAAGGCTGATTCCAAGACGGCGGCGGGCGATCGTGCTGCGGCGCGTTCGCTTGTCGGTCGCGGGTCTTCTGCGAGCGAAGGGAAAGGCTTATTAGATGGGTTAGGTACTGGCGCGCTTCAGGGCATCGGGGAGGGCATCGGGGGGGAGATCGAGGAAAGCATCAAAGCCCGTATCAAAACAAGCATTAAAGCTTGGGCCTTCGATTTGGACAACACGCTTTACCCGCATCATTGCGATCTTTTTGCGCAGATCGATCGACGCATGGGCGGGTTTATTGCAGAGAAGTTGGCGTTGCCTGCAAACGAGGCGCGTCTGTTGCAGAAAGAGTTGTTGCGTGATTACGCCACGACGTTGCAGGGCTTGGCGAGTCGTTACGGGATCGACGCGCGTGAGTTCTTGTCGTTCGTTCATGACATCGACTATGGGTGTGTTCCTGTCAATCCTCGCTTGGCGGGAATGCTGGAGCATTTGGCGGGTTGCAAGGTTGTGTTTACGAACGCAACGAAGAGTCATGCAGAACGTGTGTTGGAGCGTCTGGGAGTTCCTTGTTCGTGTTTCGATCATTTCTTGGATATTGCAGCGATGGGCTATCAACCGAAGCCGCATCGCTCTTGTTACGAGGCGTTGTTGGAACGTTGTCGGGTGAAAGATGCCAGCGAGGTCGTGATGTTGGACGATTTGCCGTCGAATTTGAAGACGGCGCACGAGATGGGAATGGTGACGGTGTTGGTGGACACGCCCTCGCGTTTTGCCCGATTGGCAGGGGACGAGCGCTATGTCGATTTTGTGGTCGGGGATGTGGAGAGCTTTTTGGAGAACTTCGTGTGACAAATGGGAGGAGGGCGTGAGCGCAAGACGCCTTTCTCATCTACAACACGCCGTAAGACAAGAGCAACTGCCTCGTTTCGAACAACGGCAAGCCCGCCACCCCGCTATGCGATCCGTTCATCCTCCGCACAAACCCCTCTCCCATTCCCTGAATCCGATAGCCCCCTGCTGCCCCTCGCCATTCTTCCGAATCGAGATAATCCTCAACCTCCCGCTCTGTCAACCGCTTGAACGCAACATGCGTCAACGACAGACGAATGTGGCTGCGACGATCGTTACAAACCGCAACGCCCGTCCATACCCGATGCCGCCTGCCACTGAGCTTTTGTAAAAACGCACAGGCCTCTTCCCGATCGCTCGGCTTGCCCAACACACGCCTTGCGCACACCGCGATTGTATCGGCAGCAAGCAAACACAGCCCGTCCGAAAGAAGAACGCCTTCCTCCGCCAGCTGCCGTCGAGCCTCCTCCGCCTTGCTGCGCGCCAACCGCGCGACGAGCAAACGCGGCGATTCTTTTCCCGATCCTTTGCTTGCTACCAAGGGTTGCTCGTCGATGCGAACAACCTTGATCTTCTGCGGACGCACGCCCAAACGCTCCAACAAGGCAAGACGTTGCTTTGAGGCAGAAGCCAACACAAGCCCCGTCCTCTCGCCTTGTAAGTCAGGGCAAGCCTTGCGTTGCGAATGCGTCACAGCCTCAAGTACAGCATGGCGATCAGCATAAACAGACGACGCGCGCTCGCATGGTCAGTCTCGATCTTGTCCGCAAGATGCTCCACCAACAACAGCGCACCCTCGTCGTGCAAACCCCGCCGCGCCGCATCGATCGTCTCGATCGTCGAGGGCGAATGCTTCTTAACCGCATCGTAGTAACTTTCGCAGATCTGAAAATAATCGCGCACGATCTTGCGAAAAGGCGCAAGCAAAAGAAAAACACATCCTTGCTCATCGCCGTCGCTGCCGGAAATCTCGAAAACAAGACGACGATCCTGAACACGCAGATGCAAGCGAAAAGGTCCAGACCAAGTCCTACGCTTGCATCCCTCGTTCTCCGCCGCGCATTTGCCGCAAGGACGGAACACATTCTGCGCGATCAAATCGTGAATCGCAATCGCACGCTCACGCTCCACAGCAGCACTACGTTGCCCGATCGTCTGCTCGTCCAAGGTGAGCCCAACGATGCGATCCTTGGCAGAAACAACCTCGCAAGAATTCTCACCAGAATTCTCACCAGACTTTTCGGGGGTCACAACACACCTCCGTCCGCCCGTATTTCCAGCGAACGCGCGTGCGCCTCCAACCCCTCGGCACGCGCGAGCGCGACCGCGTGCGGCGCGAGCTCTTGGAAGGCTTCGCGCGAGGCTTCGACGGTCGTGCTGCGTCGCGTGAAGGTGGCAACGTTCACGCCCGATGCGAAGCGCGCCGCTCCTGCCGTAGGCAGCACGTGGTTGCTGCCCGCCACATAGTCTCCCAGTGCCGTCGGCGCGTAGGAGCCCACAAAGACGCAACCCGCACCTTCGATCGTTCGCGCAAGCGCACGCGCGTTTCTTGCCATCACTTGCGCATGTTCAGGGGCAAGCAGTTTGACGAGCGCGGGCGCGTCGCGTGCCAAGTCTTCGACGAGCAGACACAAGCCGTGCTTCTGCCAGCTTTCGCCCGCAACGGAACGATCGGGCAGCCGACGGAGTTGCCATTCGATCTGTTCCCTTGTTGCCTTGACAAGCTCCTCGTCGTCGCAGACCAGCATGGCGCAAGCCTCCGTGTCATGCTCGGCTTGCGCGAGCAGGTCGGCTGCCAGCCATGTCGGCGAGGCGCTGTTGTCGGCAAGGATCAGAACCTCGGAAGGACCGGCGAGCGAATCGATGCCGACGCGTCCGAACAGCTGGCGTTTCGCTTCCGAGACCCACGCGTTGCCAGGTCCTGCGATCAAATCGACGCGGGGAACGCTCTCGCAGCCCAGCGCAAGCGCAGCGATGGCTTGCGCACCGCCAAGGCTATAGACCTCGTCGATGGCAAGCAGGCGCAACGTTTCGGCAAGCAACGGCGAAAGCGTCGCTGCCGTCGAAGGGGTGGCGACGACAAGGCGTCGCACGCCGGCGAGGCGGGCGGGAGTGCCTGTCATCAACAACGTGCT
>JABAAA010000320.1:0-228 GCA_014239005.1 Alphaproteobacteria bacterium
TCCGACAGAGATATAAAGCAAGCAAGCAACGACAACGAGCGCCACGACCTTTTGCGCGCGCGTCAAAAGATTTTTTCCATCGTCAGGCGCGAGCAGAAAGACGAGAAAAAGCATAGGCAACCACCAGTTCTGCGGCGAGAGACGAGGGGAGACGCTCGCTTCCGTCGACAGAACGGAGGCAAAAACGCCTGCCATCACGATCCACGCTCCCTTATGGCGGACAAACAA
>JABAAA010000320.1:237-552 GCA_014239005.1 Alphaproteobacteria bacterium
CAACGAGCCGCTAAAAAAGGAGCCAAAACCGTGCGCAAAGGACCGCGCGCTCAGAGAAGAAAACGGTGGCAGAGGAAGGGGGTTTATCCAAGATTTTCCTGCTTTCGAAAACAGCGAAATCCACCACCTTTCGTAATGCGATCTTTCTAACAGGATGGGGTCTGTTATTTCAACGAATGTGACTTTTTGTTTCTGCTGGCTAATCTCTTTCCCGAACACGATCGCGGGATACAAGGGGTGGAAAGGATTGTTGTGCTCACGAACATTCGTCGCATAGGGATAGAAGCCAAACAGCAGCACGCCCAAGATCGCCGC
>JABAAA010000321.1:0-244 GCA_014239005.1 Alphaproteobacteria bacterium
TGCAACGCTTTACCGATCCAAGTGTAAGCAAAAAGTTTAATATTGATTGAAAAAAAGAAAATTCATCCCTTAAACCCAACAGCTTTAGCAGCTGCTATTAATTCTTGAGCTATGTCATTAGCCTCTTCTGGTTCGAAATCCAGAGGCAGGTCTATATTATTACCTTCAACATAAATTCTAACCATGCCCTCTGAAGTTGGCCCTATTTGCAAATTAGCTGAGATCTGACTTTGTTTATTTATGC
>JABAAA010000321.1:254-549 GCA_014239005.1 Alphaproteobacteria bacterium
TTTTAAAAAAATATGCGACCTAAAAAAAGATATTTAATTTGAAGATTAACACAACCACCCTTGCATAAAAGTATAAGCGCGTTTATTTAAACTTTGCGTGCCGCCTTAGCTCAGTTGGTTAGAGCGCCTGGTTGTGGACCAGGAGGTCCCCCGTTCAAGCCGGGGAGGTGGTACCATTAACTGAAGTGACCCTTTGATTGGAACTTTAGGATCCCCAAGAAACAGTCTAATCTTGGGAGAGATCACATGACTAAACAATATACATTCAATGACTTCATCGGTGCCCACGGCTATC
>JABAAA010000322.1:0-281 GCA_014239005.1 Alphaproteobacteria bacterium
CTTATGGGGGATACAAACCTGTATAAGGCCGCACCTGTTTGAAGTCTCATGCCTACATAGTGCCTACACAAGCAAAATGGGCTACAGAGGTAATTCTGTAACCCATTATTTTATATGGAGCCAGCGGGCGGAATTGAACCGCCGACCTACTGATTACGAATCAGTTGCTCTACCCCTGAGCTACGCTGGCTTCACATATTTTTCTTTGATCGCGGATGATAGCCTCTTCCTGTTATAAAAATCAATAGTATAGTTTCTGCAAAAGCCGACTCAAGAAGACA
>JABAAA010000322.1:291-541 GCA_014239005.1 Alphaproteobacteria bacterium
CGTGTCACCAATATAAGCCCAAATGCATCTGTTGACGAAAACCAACCAATGACTTCATCAACTATCGCTTGTGGGCTAGCCCCTCTTTGAATCAATTCGTAAGTACGGTAGGCCGTTATTTTCATCATGATAGCTTCGCCGTCTCCTGTTGCTGCAACAGCACCCTCGGGTCCGGCATAAAGTCCGCTTCCTATAATAGGAACATCTCCCACTCTTCCATAGTGGGCTCCCGCCATGCCGCCAGTACTTA
>JABAAA010000323.1 GCA_014239005.1 Alphaproteobacteria bacterium
TTTTCTTTGAATTATGTAATAAAAATTTACTATGACATATAAATTTGAATATAGTCCTAAAATATTGGAATTATTTTTACTATTGGTGGGTTATCTTTTAAAGAAATCTAAATTGTGAATTTCTATCAAAATATTTTGAGGACTTTAGAATTATAATCACCTATAATTCTACATTTATATGCACAGTAGGTTATTTCTGTAACATGCCTATAATTCGATGTAGAATAGTTCATCTTACTAGTAAACATATACAAGAAATGGATGATACGGAAAGGCATACTGATCGTTTTGCATATATTGAAAAAATATTGGAGGATCAATCTCTAAGTATTAATCCTGACGATATATTGGAGATTAAAGCATTAGATTTGACCAACTGCATGAACAATGCAGATAATCCTATATCTCATAGTTTTTGTATTTTTTATAAAGGTGAAAAACGAGCCGTCTAGCAATCAAGAGGAAACCCGTATTTCATAACTAGGATTGCCGTTAAAATAACGACCATTGGAAATTCCATCTTTTTTAAGATCCAAATT
>JABAAA010000324.1 GCA_014239005.1 Alphaproteobacteria bacterium
TGGGGGTGATTGTGGGGACATATTCTTCGGTGGGATTGGCGGTGCCGTTGCTGGCGCTGTTGGGGGCGGGAGAGGGAGAGCGCGCGGACGAGAAGAGGTAGAGAGGCGAAGGCGAGGTAGAGGGAGACGAGGCTTTCGCGCAGCACGGGGGCGCGAGCGATGAGAGCGGGGATTTGTAGAGAGATGGATAGTGAGATGGATGGTGAGACGGGTGACGGGTGATGGGATGGGGCGAGGGATTGTGGCTTTGTCAGTGACTTGCTTGTCCGTCATGGACATGGACAAAAAGACATGGACAAAAAGCAACAAAAAAACTACAGAAGAAGTTTTACCTTAAAGCATCCCGCAAGGATCGTTCAAGGATCATTCAGGATCGTCCGTCATCCCGTCACGACAATTTGCTGTCTTTGCTACGACAAAACACCTGCGATCATCCTCAGTTCATCCCCAATTCATCCCCAGCGTTCGCCCAACGAGCCCAACCCCAGTTTTCAACACTTCCTCCAAACATCTCATACCACTTGAACTTCCGTC
>JABAAA010000325.1 GCA_014239005.1 Alphaproteobacteria bacterium
CCATCTGAAGGGCTGGATTAGCAGGGTTAGCTTGAAATCCTCGATATGGGTAAATCTGTCTTTGAACCGATTGGACATCACTCAAGAAGAGGCAGGAAGGGGTGAGCCTCCTACGATGTTTCGAGAGGGGTTGACGAGACGATAACACCGTCCCCTGTTGAATCGAATGTCGTGCGGTAGATCGTATAGGCATCGTCGGTGAGATCAAAATAGTCTTCGATATAGACGATACTCCTTTCTTGTCCTTCTGCCGAGACGGTGATTCGCAGATCGTCGTAGTCGCCTCCTTGCGCGCCAGAAAATGTTCTCACACCTATGCTGCCCACATTCACATTGCCTCTGCTGAAGGCAAAGTTCGCGTCTGTGTAGGTCATCCCGTCTAGAGGGCGGAAGACCAGCTTGTTGCCCGTTCCGTCGTTGTTACTGCTTATCGTATCCATGCCTTCGTGCGCGGAAAACAGATAGGTATCCGCTCCCTCTCCTCCGTCAAGGATGTCGTCGCCCTCGCCGCCGTAGAGGGTGTCGTCTCCGCC
>JABAAA010000326.1 GCA_014239005.1 Alphaproteobacteria bacterium
AGTGTATATTTTAATATAATCAGAATGGATATTATTAACGAAATAAAAATATTATTTACAATCGGCATATTGATAATTTTAATACAATTTTTTGTTAATTCGATGTTAGCTTACGGTTATCTTAGAAAATGGAGAAAAATTATGACTGGAATTGAAAAATATTGGGTGGATAAGTCATATTCCTATGAGAAGATAATAGAAGACATTAGAGAATATGATCATAATGGAAAATTATCTATAACATGGAAAGATATGATTTGGGCACAACTTCTATCGGGATTTTTGATCATATTGCTTACTCCAATATTTTTCATAATATATGAAATATGCACAATTGGCATCAATAGTTATTCTACCATAGGTTTTACCATATTGGGTATTTTTATCATATGGGAAATAGTCACAATGTTAACATATCCAAAATTTAAAAAACGTGTATACAATGCAAGAGAATGACATGTATATATCAGAATAAGCGGACTCGGGGGGATTCGAACCCACGACCTAGCGCTCCGGAAGCGCTCGCAC
>JABAAA010000327.1 GCA_014239005.1 Alphaproteobacteria bacterium
AGCGTTCTGCGGTGATGTTGGAGCGTTTAGTTTTCCAGCGCATGCTGTGCGCTTGTTTGGCGGTGCGCGGGGGAGGGGGGGATGTTTTAGCGGGGGATGTTTTAGCGGGGGAAGTTTTTGAGGGGATTGTTATGAAGGTGATGGGGTTTGGTTTTTTTGTGCGTTTGACGTGTTGGGGTATTGAGGGTGTTGTGCTGCGGGGTTCTTTGGGGGGGTATCGTTATCGCCGTTCGTATGAGGATGCGGAGGTTGGGGGTATTCGGATTGCTTTTGGGACGCGTGTGTGGGTGCGGATTAAGGAGAGCGATGCGGTTTCGGGGCGGTTGGAGTTGGGGCTTGAATCTGGGGTTAGGGCTTGAGTGGGGGATGTCTTTACGGATGCAAAAACGGATGCGTGCTTTGGTAACGATTCGCATGGGTTTTTTCTATTGACGGCGAAACGATTGACGGCGAACGCAAGACGAACGAGCCGTAGGCGAAGTGAGTTTTGCGCATGGGGGGTGTGGGGGGACGAAGTTCCCCCGCAAA
>JABAAA010000328.1 GCA_014239005.1 Alphaproteobacteria bacterium
TGGACAAATCAAAAAATCAACAAATCTTGTTTCATCCCCATACACATAATCTTTATACCAAATTTTTTTGTTTATTGACATAAATGGGTTAAAATCTTCATCTAGTTTTTTTGTGTTTTCCGACAATGTGATTTATAAAATAATTAACTTTCATATATATTAGCATATCTTACAGAGTTGATTACATAAAATAAAAATGTCTAAAAAAGTGAAACAGATTTTACTGCTAGAATGAGCACATGTAAACAAACCCATCATATTTGAAACGTTGATAGACTTTAGCTAGACAAATATGAATATAGAATGAATGCAGAAAAGCGCATTTGAGATACGCGATATTATACAACTCGACAGTAATATGATCATGATAATGGTAAAGACAAGATAACAGTACTTTCATACTTGAAACAGGCGGGCACATATATTCCAAGATTGTCATAATAGAAGATCTAAGCAGGTTCATATCCAACTAAAAGCGGACTCGGGGGGATTCGAACCCACGACCTAGCGCTCCGGAAGCGCTCG
>JABAAA010000329.1 GCA_014239005.1 Alphaproteobacteria bacterium
ACGTAGACGGACCCCGGGAAGGAGAGGTTCTGATAGAGATCAGGGCGACGGGTATCTGTCACACCGATGCGTTTACCCTGTCTGGAGACGACCCGGAAGGACTTTTCCCAGCCATACTCGGACACGAAGGGGCGGGAGTGGTGGTTGAAGTCGGGAAAGGAGTGACAACGTTGAGTGAGGGTGACCACGTCATTCCACTTTACACCCCGGAATGTCGCGTTTGTGAATATTGTACCTCGGGTAAAACAAATCTCTGTCAAGCGATTCGTGAAACACAGGGTCGTGGCTTGATGCCGGATGAAAGCAGTCGTTTTTCCCTGGGCAACGACAGGCTTTTCCATTACATGGGTACATCAACGTTTTCAAACTACACAGTATTACCCGAGATCGCTGTTGCCAAAATCCGTTCTGATGCACCGTTTGACAAGGTCTGCTACATCGGTTGCGGTGTGACCACTGGTATCGGTGCGGTGATCAATACTGCCAAAGTAGAACCCGGTTCAAACGTGGTTGTGTTCGGCC
>JABAAA010000032.1:0-7528 GCA_014239005.1 Alphaproteobacteria bacterium
CGCCGTAATGGATGTAGCTGCCATCGTAGTGGTCGCGGTCGAAGACGGTGAGTGCGTCGGGCTTGGTGCCGTTCGAGCCGGAAAGATCGGCAGAGCCACCGAGAAGCTGTTCGGGCAAGAGTTCCGCCAGCACTTCGATCACCTTCAGACTCGATTGGCGGGAGGCGAGCGCAGGGTTTTCCTTCAACCATTGTCGTTTGAGCGTCGCCAACCCCTCGCGTACGACGCGTCCTTTCGGTTCTTCGGAGGAGGGTGTGGAAGAGGAATGGGTGCATACGACAAACCGCTGTTGTCGTTCGGGCGAGAGTCGGTCGAAACGCTGTTGCCACGCTACGCGTTCTCCCGTCGCGTGGCGAGCGAGCTGTCTCCATGCGGTCAGCAGCTCTTGCGGAACGACGAAGGGCTCTTCGTGCCACGAAAGGTTTTTGCGCAGGGCTGCGATCTCTTCTTCGCCTAAGGGCGCGCCGTGCGCGGCGGCGGAATCGATCTTCTTGTCGGTACCGAAGGCGATGTGCGTGCGACAACAAATCAAGGTGGGTTTGTCCGAGCCTTGTGCATCTTTCAACGCGGCGCGAATCTGTTTTTCGTCGTGTCCGTCGATGGCAAGCGTGTGCCAGCCGCAGGCTTGGAAGCGCTGCTGTTGATCGGTCGAATCGCTGAGCGTGCGTTTGCCGTCGATCGTGATGTTGTTGTCGTCGAACAGAATACAGAGCTTGTGCAGACACAGATGTCCGGCAAGCGCGATCGCTTCGTGCGAGATTCCTTCCATCAGACAGCCGTCGCCTGCCACCACCCAAGTGCGATGGTTTGCAAGCTCGTCTCCAAAGCACGCGTTGCGTTTTCGCTCGGCGATGGCAAATCCTACGGCGTTGGCGATGCCTTGTCCCAGCGGTCCCGTCGTTGTTTCGATCAACGGCAGCGCGCCATGTTCGGGGTGTCCGGCAGCCGCGGCGTTCCACTGGCGAAAGCGTTGCAGCGTTTCGATCGAAACGCCTTGCACGCCGCACAGGTAGAGCAGCGCGTACAGCAGCATCGAGCCGTGTCCCGCCGACAGGACGAAGCGATCCCTGTCGTGCCATGTCGGGTTCTGGGGGTCGAAACGCAAAACCTCTCGAAACAGGATGCCGACACAGTCCGCCATGCCCATGGGCATGCCGGGGTGTCCCGAACGAGCCTTTTGTACGGCATCGGCGGCAAGGACGCGCACGGCATCCGAAAGTTGTCGCGGCGAGAAAGCGGTCAAGGGAACGCGAGCAAAAGGAAAAGAAGGGAAAGAAGAAGGAGCAGGGGCATTGTGTCGTCTCGTTCCTTTGTGGCAGAGTGTAGCCGAGCAGGTCAAGCTTGTCGCGTGAGGTTTTGATGATTGCCTTTTTCTATCGGAGCGTTTCGAATTTTTTCGAGGAAACATTCCCCAAAACATTCCCTAAAGCGTTCGTCAGAGCGTTCGTCGGGATGCTTTTGCCGATGTTCTTGCCCCTATTCTTGCCCCTGTTCTTGCTTTTGTGCCTTGCCGTCGTGTCGTGCCTGCCGTCGGAGGCGCGTGCGCAGTCGTTGCCGTCGAGCGGTGGGATGCGCTTGGATTTTCTTCGTATCGGCACGGGTCCTGCGGAGAGGACGCTCTATCGTTTGGGGAGCGCCTTGACGGGTTCGTTGAGCGCGCCGCCGGGCATCGAGCCGCCTTGTCGTCAGGATAGCCCTTGCGGTGTGCCTGGTCTTTTGCTGGTTGCGCAAAGTCGCTCGGGCGCGTTTGAAAGCTTGGAGGACATGGCACGCGGACGTTTGGAATCGGCGCTGGTCCCCGCCGATGTGTTGGACGAGGTGCGTGTCCTAGGATCGGAGACCTACGCCTTCGACATGCGCGAGGTCATGCTGCTGGCACGTTTGGCATCTGTCCAGTTGCATGTCGTGGTGTTGGATTCGAGCTCGGTTCAATCGCTGTCCGATCTTGTCGGTCGTACGGTGGCGGTCGGCTTGTCGGGCTCGGCATCCTCGTCGCACTTGCGAAGAGCTTTGGCGAGCGAGAACATCAACATCGAAAGAGTCGTCGTCGTTCCGTTGTCCTTGCGAGACGGGCTCAAAGCTTTGGCGGCAGGGCAGGTCGATGCGCTCGTCGCTTCCGGTCAAGTGCCGTTGCCCTCGTTGCGCGTCTTCGCGCAAAACAGCACCATTCGTCTTGTGAACATTTCTACGGAAGGCGACTTGGCGAAACGTTTTTTCAACGCCAACCGCGGCATCGCGCGCCCGACGGTCTTGCCCGCCCAAACCTACGAGGGACAGCAGAAGGTATGGCATACGCTGTCGTTCGATGTGTTGTGGGTCGTGTCGCGTGCCGTTTCGGAGGAGGTCGTCTATCGTCTGACGCGCTCGTTGTGGCACGGCTCGACGCAGCGAATCATGCAGACCCTCGTGCCGGAGCTGAAGATCGATCGTCCCTATCGCTATCGTTCCGCCTTGCTACCGCTCCACCCCGGCGCCGCGCGCTGGTATGCGGAGCAGGGCTTGCTTGATTCCTGATTCTTGTCGTAAAATGCGGCTGTGAATTGTTCGAGAGATGTCATGAACCTTCGAGTGATGGTGTTGAACGGAGCGAATTTGAACCTCTTGGGTTCGCGCGAGCCTGAAATCTACGGCGAGCGCACCCTTGCGGATATCGAGGAGCTTTGTCATACACGCGCAGCCCAGCGGGCTTCTGCCGACGAGGAATGGGACATCGACTTTCGTCAAAGCAACGCGGAGGGCGTGTTGATCGATAGTGTTCAGGAGGCGTCGCGTGCTTGTGTGGGGTTGATCGTCAATCCCGGCGGCTACGCGCACACTTCGGTCGGACTGCGCGACGCGCTCTTGGGTTGCGACATTCCCAAGATCGAAGTGCACCTTTCGAACCTGTACAAGCGAGAGAGCTTCCGCCAACGATCCTTGAGCGCTGCTGCCGTCGATGGCGTGATCGCGGGGCTGGGAGCGGAGGGATACTTGCTGGCAGTGGATGCTGTCATCGCGCTCCATCGTCGACAAACATCGTAAGAATTGCAGACCACCATGAACAATCGCGGATGAGGAGTCCCTGTTAATGACAAAATTTTCTTTGGACAGTTCCTATGTAGAGACGTTAGCGAAGATTTTGCGCGAGCATGATTTGCGCGAGATTTCGCTCGCCAACGAATCTTCGCGCATGACCTTGAAACGCGGTGAGAAGGTTGTCTATGGCTCTTCTGCGCCCGTTACTCATGTCGCCGCTGCGCCTCCTGACATCGCGTCTGCTGCGGCAAGCGACGCCGTGGCAGCGAAAGCATCGGGAGCGGACGAGGGCGTTGTCGTTCCTGCGCCGATCGTCGGCACGGTATACTTGGCGCCCTCGCCTTCGGCGGCGCCCTTTGTGAAGATCGGCAGTAAGGTGAAGGAGGGGCAGACCTTGCTGATCGTCGAGGCGATGAAAATCATGAACCAAATTCCTGCGCCGTGCAGCGGGACGGTCGTGAAGTTACAGGTCGAGAACGCGCAGCCCGTCGAGTATGGAGACGCTTTGGTCGTGCTTGATCCTTCGTGAGTTCAGGGATCGTCGACACAAAGATCAAGGTTAAGGTTAACGTTAAAGTTAAAATTGTAGCTTGGAGGGTGGTGTCGATCGCCTTGTTCGATGGCGTTGTTTAACAAGATTCTGATCGCCAATCGCGGTGAGATCGCCTTGCGCATCCAGCGCACTTGCTTCGAGTTGGGAATTGCCACCGTCGCGGTGCATTCGAGCGCCGACACGGAGGCGATGGCGGTGCATTTCGCCGACGAATCCGTGTGCATCGGACCCGCACCCAGCAGCGAGAGCTATTTGAATATGCGCGCGCTGATTTCGGCGGCGAAGATCACGGGTGCAGATGCGATCCACCCTGGCTACGGCTTTCTATCGGAGAACGCCGATTTCGCCGAGATGGTCGAAGCGCACGGACTTTGTTTCATCGGCCCAAGACGCGAACATATCGAGACGATGGGCGACAAGATCGCCGCCAAGGCGACGGTGTTGGAGATGGGTTTGCAGACGGTTCCCGGTTCGAACGGATCGGTGAAGAGTGCAGCGGATGCCAAACGCATCGCCGACGACATCGGCTATCCTGTGTTGATCAAGGCGGCCAGCGGCGGCGGCGGACGCGGCATGAAGGTTGTTTCGGCGGCGACGGCGATGGAAGAAAACTTTGCTTTGTGCAGGCAGGAATCCCTCTCCGCCTTTGGTTCCGACGAGGTTTATATCGAAAAGTATTTGCCCGCGCCTCGACATATCGAGGTGCAGGTGTGCGGCGACGGCGAGGGGGGGGCGCAGCACTTTTGGGAACGCGATTGTTCCTTGCAACGTCGGCATCAGAAGGTCGTGGAAGAGGCACCGTCGCCCGCTTTGAACGAGGCGCTCCGCAAGAAAATTTGCGAGCAAGCGCGCGATTGTACGGCGAAGTTGCGCTATCGCGGTGCGGGAACATTCGAATTTCTCTATCAGGACGGCGTGTTTTACTTCATCGAGATGAACACGCGCATTCAGGTGGAGCATCCTGTGTCAGAGAGCATTTGCAACGTCGATCTTATCGCCGAACAGATTCGCATCGCTGCGGGCGAGAAGCGCGACTGGAGCAAGCCGCCGACCATTTCGGGGCATGCGATGGAGCTGCGCATCAACGCCGAGCATGCCGAGACCTTTGCTCCTTCGCCGGGCAGGATCGAAAACTATCATGCGCCGGGCGGGTTGGGGTTGCGGGTCGATTCGGCGCTGTATCGGGGCTATGTCGTTCCTCCGTACTACGACAGCATGATTGCAAAGTTGATCGTGCATGCTCCCGATCGGGACTTGTGTTTGGCGCGTGCGATGCGTGCGGTGCACGAGTATGCAATCGAAGGAGTGGAGACGAACTTGGCGTTGCATAAAAGAATTCTTTCGGCAAAGGATTTCCGCAAGGGAGACTACACGATCCACTGGCTGGAGAAGGTGTTGTTGGGGCGTTGACAGGTGCTGTGGTGAGCCGAGCGATGACGGGCGAGGACGGGGTGCGGTTGACTCCGTCGTTGTTGTGTTCTGCCTATCGTGCGGGAATATTTCCGATGGCTCGTGCGCGTTCGGAGCAGGAAGTTTTGTGGATGGATCCTGACGAGCGTTGCATTTTGCCGTTGGAGAATTTTCGCCTTTCGCGCAGGGATGTGCGTTCGTTGCGTCGTGCGAATTTTGGCGTCGGGTTGGACGATAATTTCCGCGGGGTTGTCGGTGCTTGTGCTTCACGCCAGGAGACTTGGATCAATCGTGAGATCGAAGAGGCGTATGGCAAGTTGCATGACATGGGGTTGGCGCATTCGGTCGAAGTTTACGCCGACGCAGCAGGTGTAGCGGGGGGCGCGGCGGAGGGTGTAGCGGGGGATGCGAATAGCGCGTTGGTGGGGGGATTGTACGGTGTTGGGTTAGGAGGGGTATTTTTTGGTGAGAGTATGTTTTCGCGAGCGTCGCATGCGAGCAAAGCTGCGCTGCGATTTTTGGTAGAGCGTCTCAAGGCAGGCGGGTATGTGTTATTGGATGTACAGTTTTGGACGGCGCACTTGGAGAGGTTAGGCGCGGTGGAGGTATCAAGAGAGGAGTATCATCGGTTACTGGCAGAGGGGTTAAGCAGGGAAAATTGCGTGCTGACGAGTGAAAAATAAACAACGGGCTTTGTACTAACAAACAAGGCGTTATCGATGGAAAAAGTTAACGCAAAAAAGTTAACTACGGACAAGGTGAGTTGTAGACCTCATGAATATCATCAATCTTACGCAATATATCCTCTGACAATCGCACCTCTTCACTTTCGATATTCGTTTTCAATTGCTCCATCGTCGTCGCGCCCATAATGTTCGATGCCAAAAATACCTGCTCGTTGACAAAAGCCATTGCCATCACCACCGGATCTAACCCGCTCTCCTTTGCCAGCGTTACATAAGCTTTCAAAGCCAACGCTGCACGCGGTTTGTGATACCTCGTCGTATGCTGCGGATACAACGTACTGCGCGCGCCCGTCGGATTTGCCCCGTCCAAATACTTCCCGCTCAACACCCCTCCCCCCAAGGGTGCGTAAGCCAACAACCCGATGTTTTCACGCACGCCTACCTCTGCCAATCCCACTTCGTACAAGCGGTTCACCAACGAATAGGGATTTTGAATGGCAACCAGCTCTTTGCGCATTCCCAGCTCTTCGGCAATGGTCAAGGCGCGCATCGTCCCCCAGGGCGATTCGTTGGAAATACCGACGCTGCGAATTTTTCCTGCGTCCAACAAGTGCTTCATCGCAGCCAACGATTCCTCCAACGGAACGGCATCGCGCTCCGCGTCAGGGTTGTGTTCGAAGCCCCTCCTGCCGAAAAAGTTGCTGTTCCGCTCGGGCCAGTGGAGGTAGTAAAGGTCGATGACCTCACAGCGCAACCGCGTCAGACTGCCGTCGCAAGCCTGTACGATGTTCGCCTTGTCGAGCCGCACACGGCTCTGCTCGATGCCCTGGCGAATGTCGAAAGAACAGGGTCCGGCAGCCTTGCTGGCAATCACAAGCCCGTCTCTGAGCCGTTTGTCCTTCGTCGCCAACCAGTCTCCGAGGATGGTTTCGGTGACACGCATGTTCGGCGAAGGGACGGGAAAGGGGTAGATCTCGGCGGTGTCGATATGCGTGACACCTTTTTCGGTCGCATAGTCGAGCTGCGCATAAGCCTCTTCTGCCGAGTTCTGCTCGCCCCAAGTCATCGTGCCGAGCGCGATCACGCTCACCTTCAGACCGCTGTTGCCAAGAGGGCGCTCGCGCATCGTCAGCAGGGAAGATGCGGTTTCAGAAAGACAGCAAGGTTCCGAGCGATCTGAAGAACGCCCCTCTCGTTGGGATGAATGCCGTCGCGCTGGTTGAGCGTCGGCACCAGCGCAACGTCTTCCAGCAAGAAGGGGTAGAGCGGAACATTGAAACGTTTGGCGAGCGCGGGAAAGATTCGGTCGAATTTATTCGTGTAGTCGCTGCCCAAATTGCGCGGCGCTTTCATACCGACAAGAATGGCTTGAATGCCGTTCTTTCTGAGGGCATCGAGAATGGCGGTCAACGCCTGTTCAGAGGCGCGCGGCTCGAAGCCACGCAACGCGTCGTTGCCACCCAACGCCACGATGACAACCTTCGGCTGCTCGCGCAGAATCGGCATGAGACGCGATGCACCGCCGATTATGGTGTCGCCCGAGATTCCCTTGTTCTCGATAGCAAGATTGCAATTCTTTTTTTTCAGCTCCTGTTGCAACACCGAGGGCAGAGATTGGCTGTGCGACAAGCCGTAGCCCGCGGTAATCGAATCGCCCAGCATAATGATGGGCTTCCACTCTTGCGCACGCGCGAAAACAGCGCTCGAAGCAAGCAACAAGGCGAAGACGAGAAGGCGAAGACTCATGGATTTTTCTCTAACACGCAACAACGGCGAAGACAAGGGGGACTTGAAAAATCCTGCACCCTATCCTTGCGCGTCTTGTCTGCGGGCTGTTGTTTGTCTATGTTGATTTGTCTATGTT
>JABAAA010000032.1:7626-10872 GCA_014239005.1 Alphaproteobacteria bacterium
TCGGATTCTTCGCTCCGCGCCGTCGAGATATTGCGCGGTGTCGATCTGCGCTTGCAGGCGGGCGAGCAGGTCGCGCTGACGGGTGTGTCAGGAGCAGGAAAAACCTCGCTCATCATGCTGCTCGCAGGGCTGGAGCGCGCCGACAGCGGCAGCTTGCACATCTTCGGCACGGATGTGACAGAGCTCTCGGAAGCCGAGCGCACCGCCTTTCGCCGCGATACCTTCGGGATCGTCTTTCAAGGTTTCTACTTGCTCGAAAACCTGACCGCCTTGGAAAACGTGTCGCTCGCACTTGAGTTTGCAAGCGCGAACAACGCGCGCGCTCGCGCACGCGACGCGCTGGAAGCGGTCGGGCTTGCCCATCGCCTCGAACACTACCCGTGGCAGCTCTCAGGCGGAGAACAACAGAGGGTCGCACTCGCACGCGCTTGCGCCTTGCGTCCGAAAATCTTGCTCGCCGACGAACCCACAGGAAACTTGGACAAAGGCACAGGAGAAAAAGTCGCCGACACCATGTTTGAACTCGCAAGCACGATCGGCGCTTGCATCCTGATGGTCACACACAATCCCGCCTTGGCAGAACGCTGCTCGCGGCGCTTGGAGATGTCCGACGGACGCATCGTCGCAGACTGATCGTGCCAAAGGAAAAGAAAAGAAGAAAAAGCTTCGCGCGTCCCTGATGTCCGCCCTGCCTCTTCGTTCGACCCTGCTGCTATTGTCGCGCCACACGCGTGCCGAGCTTCGCGGCGGCATTAAGGGGTTTCGTCTGTTTCTGATGTGTCTCGTCTTGGGGGTGGGCGCCTTGTCGACGATCCTTTCGACGGTGGAGATCCTCTCTCGTTCGCTGGAGCGCAACGCAGCCCTGATCTTGGGCGGCGATGTCGAGCTGCGACAAGTCCATACGGGCTTGGAAAAAAAAGACCTCGACATCTTCAAGCAACAGACGAAGGCACTGTCGCACATCAGCCTTTTACGCTCGATGGCGCGCGGCGAACAAGGCTCGGCGGCGGGCTCGGTGTTGGTCGAAGTGAAGGCGGTCGACGAACACCATCCTCTCGTCGGAGGATTGTTCTTGCAAGGCGGCAGGGCAGTCTCAGCTTCCGAGCTGGCGTCCCTGCTGGCAGAGCGCGACGGCGAGTGGGGAGCGCTCGTCGCTCCTGCCTTCTTTGTCGAGGGAGAAACGGCAAGAACGCTTTTCTTCCTGGGCGAACAAGCCTTTCGCATTCGCGGCGTCATCGAGCAGGAGAGCGATCTGCTGTCCGCCTCCTTTCCGTTGGGTGCACGCGTCTTGCTCTCGCAGCAGGGCTTGGACGCAACAGGGCTGCGCATACCCGGCAGCCTGATCTACGAGCATTATCGAATGTTGCTACACGAGGGCGAGGACATCGCTGAATTTCGCACGCGCGCGCGCAACACTTTTCCCGACGCCGCATGGACGCTGGAGGACAGGCACGACGCAGCCCCTCGCGTTCGTCAAATCATCGATCGACTCTCGTTGTTTATGACCTTGGCGGCTCTTGCGGGCATGTTCGCAGGCGGCGCGGGCATCGCGAACGGCTTGACAGCACTTTTGCACGCTCGACGGACGGATATGGCATTGTGGAAGATCTTGGGCGCGCCGTCGGGCTACATCCGTCTTTTGTTGGGGTTGCAAGTGGGAACGATGGGCGTGTTGGGCATCCTTGTGGGTTGTGCGGGCGGACTTGTCGCCAGTTCCTTGTTGGCTCCGTGGGTGGGAGGTCGCTTCTCCTTGCCGATCGATGTGTTTTTTCCCACCTTGTCCTTGTTGCGCTCGGCGGGCGTGGGCGGCTGCGTGTTGGTGCTTTTTGCCTTGCTGCCTTTCTTGGAGATCGACAGGGTCGTGCCGTCCTCGTTGTTGGGCGGCGGCAGGGGGAGAGGAGGGCGTGTCGGCAACCTTCGTTTTTGGAGCATGGATTCTTGGGGCGTTCGTTCTCGAAAGGAGCTGTTGCGTTTGCTGGCGGTGGGGTTGCCTGTCTTCGTGCTGCTGTGCCTGTTGATGGTGGCGGGCTCTTCGTCGCCGACCTTCACGTTTTCGATGTTGTTGAGTCTTTTGGCGTCGTTGTGGATTTTTCCTCTTGCTAGCAGGGGCGTGTTGTTTGCAACGCGCGCGATTCGCCGTCGCGCGAGGCTGCCGCTGCCCTTGTTGGATTACGCCTTGCAACAGACGCGTTCGAGCGCGTTGCTGTCGATCGTGTTGCCTTTGGGGCTGGGTTTGTCGTTGTTCGTCGCGTTGGCAGTGGTCGAGTTGAGTCTGACGCGTGATGCGGAGGTGGGTTTGTCTGCCGCTGCGCCGCGGCAGTTTTTCATCGACTTGCAGCCGTGGCAGCTGGAAGATTTTCGCGCGAAGGTTGAAGGGGTAGGAGAGGGGGTTCGTTTGGAGGAGGCACCGATGTTGCGCGGCAGAATCTTGGGGTTCAACGACATCGACGCCGATGCGTTGGTCGTGCCTGACGACTACGGCTGGGTGTTGGAGGGAGATCGCGGCATCAGCTTTTCTTCTCTGCCGCCTGCCGCCGCGCTGTTGGCGGAAGGAGAATGGTGGGATGTCGATTACGAGGGCGAGTTGTTGCTTTCGATGGACAGCGATGTCGCGCGCGCTTTCGGGTTGGGCATCGGCGATCGCGTACGCGTCGGTGTGTTGGGCGAGGTGTTGGACGCAAAAATTGCAAACCTGCGCGATATCGATTGGCGCACGTGGCAGATCAATTTTATGATGGTCTTTTCTCCGCATCCGTTGCTGGAGTCTTTGCCGTTTACAGTCTTGGCGGCGGCATTTGCGACCGACGGCTTGGAGGCGAAAGTCGATGCCGTGGTAACGCGAGATTTTCCCAATGTGACGATGTTACGCGTCGGCGATTTCATTCGCTCGATCAAGTCCTTGTTGGAGGGGATGACGCACGCGGTGCGCGCCGTGAGCGGATTAACTTTAGCGGTGGGCATGCTGGTCTTGTCGAGTGCGATCGTCGTCGAGCAGCGGCGGCGTGTGTACGAGGCGGTAGTGATGAAGACTTTGGGAATTTCGCGGCGACAGATCTTGTTGTCGTTTTTTGTCGAATACTTGTTGGTGGGCGGCAGCGTCGCCTTGTTGGCGGTGCTGTCGGGGGGGGTGTTCGGGTGGGCGGTCTTGCGTTTTGCGATGGAGGCGAGCGAGGTTGTCTTTTCGCTGTGGCTTTCCTTGGCGATCGTGGCGGGGGTCTTGTTGTTGAGCCTAGTTTGCAGCGGAAT
>JABAAA010000330.1 GCA_014239005.1 Alphaproteobacteria bacterium
AACCCACCATCGCCGTCGATACGCACATCTTCCGAATCGCCAACCGAAGCGGTCTCGCCCCAGGCAACACGACGCTAAAAGTCGAACAAGCGCTAGTCGCCAACACGCCGAACCCATTCCGCAAAAACGCACATCATTGGCTCATCCTGCACGGACGATACACTTGCACGGCACGCAAACCTCGCTGCTCTCAATGCTGCGTCCAAGATTTGTGCGAATGGGAGCAGAAAACTCCCTAATACCACGCGATACCTGAAACGAATCAGCGCATCGCCAACGTTATCTTCATCGCTATCTTCCCAACCCTCACTCCAACCCCCATCCCACAGCCTTCATCGCTATCTTCATCTCAACCCTAATCTCAGCCTTCATCGCTATCTTCATTCTCAGCCCTCATATCAACCCCCAGCCCTCACTTCCGCCGTCCCAGCCCCTCTATAGCCCCTCTAATAGCCCGCCTTCTCGCGCTTCTTGCGCTGAAACTTTCGCGCACGACGCAAGGCAGCAACGTTCCACCCC
>JABAAA010000331.1 GCA_014239005.1 Alphaproteobacteria bacterium
TAGAAACAGAGATCATCATTGGTGTGCCACCTAGATTGGGTAGCGAGGATAACCCATTCTTGGCAACCGAAGTTGCCGACAGCTTCGTGGGCGCGGCGGGCTTCGATTGGGTGAGCTACGCAGATTCGGCTCCTTTGGGTCTCTCCAACGATCCGGGGGTCGATATCGACCTTAGTCCTGTTGCTCCTGACCTTGCCGTTGTTGGACGCGGCTGGACTTTGGGGGACAGGCTTACGGGCATCAACAATTTGATTGGCTCGCGCGGTAACGACCGATTGACAGGCAACGACGCTGCCAACGCCTTGCTCGGCGGCGAGGGCAGAGACTTTCTCCTCGGCGGCGCGGGCGCGGACACACTCGATGGCGGCGAGGGCTACGACACTCTTGAGGGCGGCGCGGGCGCGGACACACTCGATGGCGGTAGTGAATATGACATTATTTCCTACCAAGGTTCTAGCACAGGGGTCAGGGTTGATCTTACCCTCAAAGGAGTCGCGCAACGGGACTTTGACGAAC
>JABAAA010000332.1 GCA_014239005.1 Alphaproteobacteria bacterium
AGGTGCCTTCAACGATGTCGATCTCAAGAATAAAATCGTCCACACTACTGACAGCGAAACGGTGACCGATGCTGCTGCCACCTACCTTGTTGCAGGTTCTAGCTCAGAACCGAGCGATACCGCCGATTTCTCAACGTTGACCAAAAAAGTCACCCTTGACCTTTCGACGCGAAAGGGTTCGGTTGTAGACGCAGGGCACAAGTTCGCAGCTGTCAACATCGAAAATATCGTCGGCGGCAGCGGCGGCGATGAACTTACGGGCGACGACAACCCCAACACGCTGACAGGTGGCGATGGCGATGACACGCTGGAAGGTGGAGGGATGGCAGATATGCTCATCGGTGGCGCGGGTGACGACACGGCGAGCTACGCAGGCTCTGCTAATGCTGTTACGGTCAATTTGGTGACCAATACCAACACGGGCGGAGACGCACAAGGCGACACCCTGACGGGCATCGAGAACATCAGAGGATCGGACTATGTCGACACCTCCGATCCTGCAGTCGGCGACATG
>JABAAA010000333.1 GCA_014239005.1 Alphaproteobacteria bacterium
AGCAGGTGGCTGTTAACCACCGGGTCGCAGGTTCGAGTCCTGCTCGCGGAGCCTTGTCCTTTACGAGGGTGTTCGCGCGATGTTTGTGAATTTGACTTCGCTGGAGGAAGAGGCGCAAGCGGAGTTCTGCGTGATCGGCTCTGGACCTGCGGGCATGACAGTCGCGCGCAAGCTCGCGGCTGCGGGGCGCAAGGTCTTTTTGTTTGAGGGCGGCGGCGAAGAGATTTCGGAAGAATCGCAAGATGTCTACAAGGGTAAGGTTGTTGCGGGAGATTATTCGTCTCTTGATGCTTGCCGTCTGAGATATTTGGGAGGAACCTCCAACCATTGGGGGGTATCTGTTATCCCATGTCTCATGAAACATTTTTGGGAAGCGTCCCGCATGGAGAATGGCCTATTAGAAAGAAAGATCTTGATGTCTACGCGGAGGAAGGACAAAAGATTCTCGATATTAAAATGAGTCGCCATTTTGGAAACTTCTTTTTTAATGATTCAAATTCTTACATGCAAAGT
>JABAAA010000334.1 GCA_014239005.1 Alphaproteobacteria bacterium
CTAATCCTCCGTAAAGGGTGTCGTCGCCCTCGCCTCCCTCAAGGTGGTCGTTGCCTTTGCCGCCGTCGAGAAAGTCGTCTTCGTCTCCGCTTACCAAGATGTCGTCGCCCTCGCCTCCCCAGAGTTTGTTTTCCCCTGCGTCGCCTGTCAGTTCGTCGCCGTGAGAAGAGCCGCGCAGACTTTCGATGTTGCTAAGAATGTCGCCGACCGCATCGCTTTGGTGATTAGGATCGAATCTTGAGTCACTCGCATCGAAGGCTGTTTGTGCGTCACTCTTCCCCAAGTCGACCTTGACCCCCGACAAGGAACGCACATAGGAAGCGACATCCCCGTCATCCCCGTCCCCGTCTATTCCGCGGGAGACACGGTCATCTCCCTCCCCACCATCGAGAGTGTCCGCCCCCGCACCGCCCTCAAGGATGTCGGCACCTTCGCCACCGTTGAGGGTGTCCGCCCCCGCACCGCCCTCAAGGATGTCGTCACCTTCGCCACCGTTGAGGGTGTCAACCCC
>JABAAA010000335.1 GCA_014239005.1 Alphaproteobacteria bacterium
TTGGAATTAAATTCCGAATCTGAAAAATGGATTCAATGTATCAACATTGTGTTCATTGACTGAGTTGTGTTTTTTCTAGTGGATCTTTGATGATGACCTGCTCGATTTTGAATGCCTTTTGCTCTAGTTAGCAAACACGCTTATACATTGCTGAGATATTCTTTCTTGAGTAATTTGAATTGTGTTTGATATATTTTTGAAATATCGTACAAATGATAATTATGAAATATTTTTTAGAAGGCATCGATCAGACATTGTGCTGCTTGTCCCATTCTTTCGGCTTTTCTGAGTTTTTTATTTACTGCATACTACATGGCAAGCGGCACAACTCATACAAGCCATATTCATCTTGATGGAGCCAAAAATAACAACAGGGTGGAACGTGTGAATGGGTAGATTAGAGATAAGAAAAAAGCCATACATGGAATTAAAAATATGGGGTCTCTCACATTCAAAGGGTTACAGATTTATCATAATTATTGCAAACCTTACATAGGCATTG
>JABAAA010000336.1 GCA_014239005.1 Alphaproteobacteria bacterium
CAGGTACGGACACGTACGTCTTCAACCCAGGAGATGGGAGCGATCGCCTCACAGACGACGGCGGCAACATCGTCTTGCAAGGGACGGAAAACGACTACGCAGACGCAACCTACTCCTTCGTCCCCGGACAAGGCGAGGCTGTAATCCTCACAGTGACCGCCAGCGATGGCACGACGGTGCTCAATATCCTAGAATTCTCGACCTACCCTTCGGACTACACCTTCTACACGCGTAGCGGCAGCACGGACACAGTAATTCTTGATTCCTCGCTTGTTCTGCCCGCAATACAGGGTAGCGAGGGCAACCCCTTCTTCGCAACGGTAGATGCCGATACCTTCGCGGGCTCTACGGACATAGACTGGGTACGCTACGCAGGATCAACTTCAGGCGTGAATGTCAACCTTGATACTGACCCTGCGGATGTCTCTGACGGTTGGGCTGATGGCGACACGCTTACGGGTATCAACAATTTGATCGGCTCGGCTCAAGCCGACACCTTGA
>JABAAA010000033.1 GCA_014239005.1 Alphaproteobacteria bacterium
GCTTTCGCAAGCGATGCACCGCAACAACGGAGACGCTTTATTGCCCGCGCTGTTCAACACCTTCGGCGGTGTATCGACCTGCGCTTTGGGCTTCGTGATGGGTGCCTCGGTATTGATCGTCGCCGGTGCGCTGCTGGCATCGGCAGGCGTGGGTTTCTGCCGCAATGTTTGCGTGGAGCAAGGAAAACCCTTCCGCTTATTCGTCAGCACGCTCTTTGGCGGCAGGCAAGAGCGAGCATAAGGTAGCGAACCCGCATAAGGCTAGCACCGCCGCGGGCTCTGGCAACAGACGTTCCAAACGCACCGAAGCCTCTTGCTCGTAAGCGCGCTTGCAAAACAGGCGCAGTGCCTCCAAGCCCGCTGTCTCCAAGCGCCGCGTACGTTCGAAACTGAGCCGCTGTATCGAGTGCACCTCGATGCGCTCGCGTGCTGCTGCAAGCACGGATGCCGAGGCGCGATCCAAACGCTCCGGCAAGGTCAAGGCGAAGGAAACTTCAGGCGTGCGCGCTTCTTGCTCGCGCTCTGCTTCCGGCAACGGCGTGCGCGCTTCCGCTTTCTTGGTCGTCGCCTGCTCTACGGACACGAGAACACTCCTTACGGCTGTTCGCTCTGCGTTGGAGTTGGGGCGGGCTGTTCGCCCTGCGTTGGAGTTGGAGTTGGAGCGAGCTGTTCGCTCTGCGTTGGAGTTGGCGTTGGGGTGGGGGCGGGCTGTTGTTGTTTGTGCTGTTTGCGACGTTGGCGCTCTGCTTTGGCGCGCGCCTTTTTTTCTTTTTTTTCCTGCTTGCGCTTGCGCTTTCTTGCCAGTCTTTCTGCTTTATCGCGTTCTTTTTGCAACATCTTGGGGTATGCGAAGAGGTTTTCGTCTTCGGCTAATGCCTCAGCGCCTTGCATGTCGTCTGCGGGGAGCGTTAGTCTCGGTCGAATGATGTAGAGTCGAACGAACTCTTGTCGTTTTTTTGTCTTGTGCCTGAAGGGCAGTCCCAAGATGGGAATGTATCCGAGGATGGGGATTCGTTGCCATCGTGATTCGACTTCGGATCGGATATGTCCTCCGATGACGAGCGCCTGAGTCTCCAGAATTTCTGCTTGAGTGGTGATCGTGTTGGAGGTGATTCTCGGCAATCCTCCGACGGCGGCGGACGCGGACTGGTCGATGGATCCGTCTTCGATGACGACGAGCAATTTGATTCTTGTTTTGTTTCCTTCGCGGATGATGTGGGGTGTGACGCGCAGGGTTGTTCCGACTTCGACGGGATAGAGGGACGAATCTTGGAAGGCTTCGACCTTGACGAAGAATTTTTGGTTGGAGGTGAGGGAAGCTTCAATGTTGTCGAGCGTGAGAATGGAGGGTCTGGAGACGACGCGTCCTTTTCCTTGGCTTTCCAAAAAATTGATTCTTGCGATCAAGCCGTTGACATTAGAGACGATGGCGTTGTTGGAGAGCGACCACCCTTGCGTTGCGAATCCGAGCGCGCCCTGAGCCGCGCCTTGAGCCAACGATCCGAATTGCCCTTGGTATCCGTCGTAGGATCCCTGCCACTGGATACCCAAGTCGTTAACGCGGCTTTTGGATATGTCGATGATGGCGGCTTCGATCTTGACGAGGCGCGTGCGCGAATCCAACTCTGCGATGAGGCGGCGATAATCGTTGTAGCGCGAGCGATCGTCGTAGATGACGACGGCGTTTTGACGCGGATCGGCAAAGATCAAGGGAGAAGCGCCTTTGCTGACCGAAAGCGGTTGTCCCGAAGTTTGCGCTGCCGCTGTCGCGTCGGAGGACGGTGCGGTGGCAGGGTTTGCAGGAGCAGGAAAGATTCCGAGCTCTTTGATCTTTTGCAAGCTGCCTGAAACAAGGTTTTCCAAATCGCCTCGCGGAGCTGCCGCGCGACGCGGTGCGCTTGTGCCGTAGCGTGCGGCGACGATCTTTTCCATGAAGTTTGCGACGCCAGGCAGGACCTTGGCGCTTTTAGCGTCGCCCACGGAAGTGTCGGCTGCCCATGCGTATTGCAAGCGGAAGATCATCAAGGCGAAGCGCTCGCCTGCGATCGGATAGAGGACGCTGTTGGACGGCGAGAGGACGCGGTTGTGATCGAAGCCCGCGAGCTCGGCGTAGATGGTTTGCGCGCTTTCGTGGAAAGCTTGGATCGCCTGAACGTCGTAGGCGAGCTCTGTTTTTTGCTCGGCTTGCGTCCTCTTTGCCTGCCCTCTATCTCTATCTCTATCTCTATCTCTATCTCTATCTCTATGCCTTGCTCTATTCCTTGGGCGTTCGTTGTTCGAGGGTGTCGAGAGGGAAGTTACGATCAGAGGTCCTGCTGCGATGCCCTCGCGTTGCAGGCGTTTCCAAAAGCTGTCCGCTTCTTCTTGCGATGCAAAGCGGTAGGTTTGCGTTTTCAGGCTTACGGTGGAAGCGAGCGTGAGCGTATTCTTGTGCGTTGCCCACGCGAAGCGCGCCTGGCGAGCGAGCGCGTCGAGGAAGGCTTTTCGCGTCTCGCCGCGAAACTCTCCGACCAACCTGCGGCGCGCGAGCCCGCTGCCTTGGTCTCTGACCTGCATGCCGAGCAAGAAGGACAAATCCGAGAAAAACTGGCTGCCGCGTACATCGTCGGCGCGATAAAAGTAGGGCTGGGCGTGAACGTCGGACACGCCGCCAAGCAGCACGCACGATAGCAAGAGCGCGCGCGAGAGCTTTGTGACGACGGACAGGACGGAAGACATAGCAGAAGACATGGCGAGAGGTAGGAAAGGGAAGACGGCGTTATTGCAACTGCGCGAAGATGGAGCGAGGTTGAAATTCTTCCAGCAGTTTTTCTTCGCTTCGTTCCTGCTCCTTGACGATGCGTGCACGTTCTTGTTGTTGCAACTGCTCGATTTTCAGGCGCGCGCGCTGTGCCTTCTTGAGCGCCTCGTATGCTAGTTGAAGCGCGTCGTTTGCCTGTTTCAGGTTGTTCTGTTTTTCGACCAAAACAACCCGCAGTCCTTCGCGCCGCGCGTGCATGTGCGTTTCAAAGGCTCGAAAGTTTTGCAGGTGGCAAAGCCCGATGCCCTTGTTGCGTCGCGCTTTCTCTTCGAGTTCCGCGTATTCTGCCTCGATCGCGGCGGGCATTCGTTGAGTGAATTGTTCGAGCAGGGCTGAGGCTTGTTCGAGCGCCTGCTCGGCGGTTTCCAAGGCGGACTTAGCATCGCTCCAGGCGCGTTCGGCGCGCTCTTCGCGCAAGGCTCGAATTCGCAACAGGTCGGCAAAGATGCTCGCCATGGTCAAGCCTGCCGAGCGTCGTCGCCGGTGAGGGCTTCGAGATCTTCGAGGGTTTGATCGAAGGACGAAACTTCACCGCCGTGCTGTTGCAAGAAGGCGCGCAAGTGTTCGATTTTTTCTACGGCTGTGTCCGTCGTCGGATCGCCGCCGGGCTGATACTCCCCGATCTTGATCAACAGCTCCGCCTGACTGTACGCCGCCAAGAGCTCGCGCATGCGTTGGGCTGCGCGCACATGCTGGGCGGAAGCGACCGCCGTCTGCACACGGCTGACGCTCTCCAGCACATCGATGGCAGGGTAGTGATTGCGCGCCGCCAAATCGCGCGACAGCACGATATGCCCGTCGAGGATGGAGCGCGTTTCGTCGGCGACGGGCTCTGTCATGTCGTCGCCCTCGACGAGGACGGTGTAGAAGGCGGTGATGGAGCCGATCGCGCCCATGCCGGTGCGCTCCATAAGCTTCGGCAAGGAGGCGAAAACAGAGGGCGGAAAGCCGCGACGCGTCGGGGGTTCGCCCATCGCCAAGCCGATCTCGCGGAGTGCACGGGCAAAGCGCGTGACCGAATCCATCATGAACAAGACCTTGTTGTCGCGCGCCCGAAAGTATTCGGCGACGGCTGTTGCAACGTAGGCTGCGCGCGCGCGCTCCATCGAGGACTTGTCGGAGGTGGCGATGACCAGCACCGACTTTCGCATGCCCTCTTCGCCCAAGCTTTGTTCGATGAACTCGCGCACCTCGCGTCCTCGTTCTCCGATGAGGGCGATCACGACGACATCGGCGACGGCACCCTTGACGAGCGCGGAGAGCAGGGTGCTTTTGCCAACGCCCGCGGCGGCGAAGATGCCGAGCCGTTGCCCCTCGCCGCATGTGAGCAACCCGTCGATGGCGCGAATCCCGACGCTGAACGGAGCGTCGATGATACGGCGCGTGAGGGGGTTCGGCGCTTCGGCGTAGATGGGCTGTCGATCCGACAACGCGAGTTCTCCCTTCTGCGCTGCGTCCATAAGTTCGCCCATGCCGTCGAGGACGCGTCCCAAGAGCGCCGGTCCCACCTTGATCTCCTGCGTGCGCCCTGTCGGAATGACATCGGTTTGCGACGAGACACTCTGCATGTCGCCGTAGAGCGTGAGCAGGGCTGCGTCGGAGAGGAAGCCCACGACCTCCGCCTCGCACAATTTTTCGCCCGAACGCGCGCGCAGCTCGCAGATCTCGCCGATACGCACATTCGGCACATGCGCCTTCACCAACGTGCCGATGACCTCGCCCACGCGCCCTGTCGCGCGCACGGGATTGGCAGCCTCTATCTTGGCTTCCAGATCGACAAAGAGCGGCGCAAAAGGAGAACCCGCCTTCTGCTCCTGCTCGACCCTTGCAGGAAGGAGGGCTTCGGACACTGCCCGCCTCACGATGCCTCCTCGCCGTTATCGACGGCGACCTTGTTTTGGAGCTTCTTGTCTTCTCGGACAGCACCGTTCTCTGCCTTCGCGCTGCGTAGCGCACCCAAAGCTTCTTTCAGGGCTGCGATCTGGGATGCCAGCCCGAGCTCGACCGTTCCCAACGGCGATTCCAAAAGGCACGAGCCCTCTTGCAAGCGTGCATTGACCGCGATCTTGACCATGCCCGCAAGACGCGCCTCGTGCGTCAGACGCTCGATGTCCTTGTGCAACGCCTTCTCCTGCGCACGCGCGATATGCAGCGTGATCTGCGGCAGCGAGCGATAGTCGCGAAGCGCGCGCGCGATCACTTGCCGCACGAGTTTGTCCTTGTCGAGTCCTTCGGCGATCTTGTCGAGCGCCCCTTCTAAAAGAGCGACCATGTCCTCTTCCATGCTTTCAAAGTATCGAATGGCGCGCGAGACGGTTTCGAACGCCTGTCTTGCACGCGCGGCTTCGGCTTTCGCCAAGCCTTCCTCGTAGCCGCGTTGTCGATGTTCGTCGAGCGCACGCGCGGCTTCCTGACGCGCCCTCTGTTGCTCGCGCGCGAGTTCGCACAGCACGGATTCGCCCTGTTCCAGTCGCGCGTAGTCTTCGCCCTTCAAGACGCGCGTATGCGCCAAGGGCGTTATGCGACCTTCGAGGATTCGAGCCAGCCGTGCCACGATCCGATCACCTCTTTTGCCAGCGCACACCACCACTTCTCATGCTCGCCCGTCTCTTCTTCGGTTTCGAAAAGCGTGATCGTCGCGCGTAATCCCGCCGCCGTTCCTTCGTCCAACCCCTCCATTCCTTTGAATTCTTGCCGCGAACTTCGACGTAGCAAGTCCACGATGCCGCGCGGACACTTCAACGCCAGTCGTCGCCAATGCTGCTCGGCTAACCCCTCCTCATCTTGCAATTCCTGGTCTTGCAATTCCTTCACTCTGCAACACCAGCAGGCGTAATCCCAAAAGCGTGTGAAAAGCAGGATCACCCAAACTCGCCTGTTGCTCGCCCGACAACCCCAAGGCGACACGTCGAGGCGAAGGACGCAACCCTGCCCCCTTCGTCATGGCGAAGGTATAGTCGGATGCTCCCAACCCCTTCTTCAGGCGCGCGACCTGCTCGCTCTCGATCACCGCAGCAATCTCGGCGGCGCTCAAGACCAAGCCCGCCGAGCGCAACAAACGCAAGAGGAGGGGCGAATCCAACATCACAAGCCGCAGAAAGAACGGCAGCTGCGAAGGGGCGCGCGGAAAAACGTCGATGCGCAAGGCAAAACGTTCGCAGACGAGGCGCGACAGCGATGCCCTTCCCCACAGACGCTGCATCCAAACCGATTCTTGTGCCGATTCTTGTGCTGACTCTTTATCTTTGTCTTTATCTTTCTTTCTGCCCGCCTGCGCGCGATCTCTTGGCGAAGCTGCCAGCACCTCGCGGTAGGATTCGTGAAGGGTGGCGGCGGGGTTGCACTGGAAGCGCAGCCACAGCGCGACCGCAGCACGAGACAACGGAGGTTGCGGCAAGGCGGTGGGCGTTGTTGCGGAGGGGGTAGGTAGAGGGAACATGCTCAGGGTGCGTCGTTATTTTTTTCGCTATTTCAGGTCGTTATTTTTTGTCGCTTCGGTCGTCTGTGATTTTTTGTTTGGCAGCAGCCGTCGCCTGTCGCAGCGAGAGGGGGGAGAGGGGGGAGAGGGGAAAGAGAGAAGAGAGGGGGTTGCCGTCTTGCGACGAAGGACGGGAAAAAGCCAAGAAGCCGCGTTTGCGCAAGACGAACAGCCCCATCAAGAAGAGACAGGCGACAGCCACGCCGCCGAGAGCGAACTCGACGATGCGTACGGGTCTTCGCTCTTCTGCGAGTTTTCGTCGGATTCGGTAGAAGTCGGCGGACTTTTGTCCTGGCAGCGCCAAAATTTCGACATGGTCGAACTCGACCTTTTCGACAGAGTCGGAAACGAACTTCCTGATTCTAGGCACCAACGTCTCGTAGTCGAACTGCTGGTCGTACTTGATGAACACCGAAACTTTTGCGTTCGACTTTTCTCTTGCCGAAGGAAGTGCGATATGGACTCGCGCTTCGATGACGCCGTCGAAGAGGGCGACGGTGTGCGCGAGCTCTTCGGACAAGCCGTAGATGTAGCGAACATGTTCTTCAAAGGGGGTGGGAATAAGTCCGCTCTTGCCGAACAGCTCGTTGAGTGAAATATACTTGCGCTTCGGGTATCCTGCGGCAGAGAGGATGTTGATGGAATCGGCGAAATAGCGCGAAGGCACAGAAAGGCTGTAGCCCTCCTTGAGCGCGATCTTTTCTGCACGAATGTTGTATCGGGCAAGGGCTGCGATCATGGCGTTGATCTCGCGCTCGTCGAGGTTGGCGTAGAGCTCCTGCGAGCAGGCGGAGAGCAGGAACAGCAGAGCGAGCATAAGCACCCCGCCCCAACCTCTTATGCTCCCTCTTATGCTCCCTCTTATGCCCCATCTTGGCAAGGCTCCCCCTTGCCCCTTCGCCCCCTGACAAGAGAATCTACGCGAGCGCACTTCCCGAAGTTTGCGCCAGCGTCTACGCCACCGTAGAAGCGTCGGTTCAATAGTTGGGACGGTTCTGCGCATGGATGACCGAGCGAAGGTTTTGGGTAAACTTCTTCGCTTCCTCGCTGCCGTCCTTGGCAGCGCGCTCGCTCAGGTGTTCTGCGAGCGAGGCACGTCCCGAGAGTTTCAGGGCTAGAGCAGCGAAGAGCTGTCCTTCTTGCGAATCGGGATTGTTTTGCAATACCCCTTTCTCGATCGTCTGGACGGCGTCGGCGAACTTGCCGTCGCTGATGAGCGCCAACCCCTTACCCAAGACGGCGATCTCGCGGTGCTCGCTGTGTTGTTCGATATACTCGAAGATGTCTCCGGCATGTACTGTCAAGCCGTAAAAGACGCCCGTGAAAGCGATCTCGGCGAGCAAGCGCAGCTCTTGAGCTTGACCTTGAGCTTGATTTTGGGCTTGATTTTGAGCTTTATTTTGATTTTGGGGCGATTGTTGAGCCATGAACGCTGTCTCTCTATTTCTGCTTGTACGCGTCTCAGGCGGAAAGGATCTGCGAGGAGGCTGCGTGCTGCTGGCTTGCGATCGACTGGATAATTTGCAACATTTGCTCGATGAATTTTTGCGCCTCCTTGTAGAGCTCGTCATCCTGTTCGCGGAGGCTGTGGGCGCGCGTGGCAGTAGACTTGTCGAGTTCGGCGTTGGCACTCTGGACCTTGCCCGAGTATTCGAGTCCCGACTTGAGCACGCTGCCCGAGCTGCTGAGCATTTCGCTTCCTGCGTTGAAGGGTTTCATCATTTGGTTGAACTCCATGGTGTTCTCTGCTTTGGCAGAATAAGCAGTGCCTGCCATGGTCATGCCTGCCCCTGCGAGTTGCATGCTTGCGCCCAGCACGGCGCCTCCCAGTTCTATGGCAGCGGCACTTTTCATTTTTTGCGCTGCCATCTTGTCGGCTTCGCCCGCCAAGTCCAAGTCGACCATGCGCGCCTTCGACTGGGAACGCATCAAGGCGGTCAGGGACTGGTAGATGACGGACATGACCTCGGACATGTCGAAGTTGCGCGAGATCGGCAGCTGTCTGAGCATGTCCTTGTAGAGCGCGGCATCTTTCAAATTGAGGGGCTTCTGCTGCGGCAAGACGCCGAGCTCGAAGCTTTCTGCCACATCGGCTTTGCTCTTGGGCGGCGCCGCCCTTTGAGACGAACTCGTCGCGTCTTCTTTGTTCTTTGCCTTGAGCGCAGCCTCGGTTTCGCTCAAGGTTGCAGCCTTGTAGAGGCGCTGTGCGTAGTCGTTGTTGGTGACGGTCAGATCGGTCATGGTGTTTTCCTCCTGAAGATTAGTCGTCGGTGCGCGGTTGTCATGCGCTCGACCATTGAGCGAGCATCTGCGCGTTGGCTCTGTGAGTGTCTTTCACCAGGTTGTCCATGCGCACATAAGTGGAGGACATGCTTTCGACGATTTGTCTGAGCGTGTCCTGTTCTTGCTCCAGCATGACTTGCATGCGTTTGAGAAAGACTTTGTTCTCCAGCACCTGAGCTTGGGCGATTTGTCCTTGATATTGGAAGGTGGCGCTTGCGACCCCTGCGGCGGCTTCGCCCGCTTGAGCGATGGCGCCGACGGCTTGTGTGATTTTGGCAGCGACGGTAGCGACTTTCATGATTTTTTTTGCCGCTTCGCTAACGACCTCTTCTGCACCAGCGCCGCCGCTCATGATCGCCAGCGCGATATCGACCGCCATGATCACAACCGCGATGATGATTTGAGCAGCGATCTTGCTTGCGATCTTGGCGGTGTTCGGATCGACGCCCATGCTCTCCAACATATCTGAGATGGGCTTGGCGATATCGTTGGCGAGATTGTCCATGACGCCCGTTTGGGTAAGGACGGTGACCGCGACGGTGATAGCGGCGGCGGCAAGCAGGGCTGCGCCGATGATCATCGATCCCGATCCGAAACTAACGGCCGCCAAAATGATGGATGCCGCCACGGTGACCACCGCCGCGATCCATGCGAAGACCTGCGCGACGATGCTGCCCACATTGCTCTGCTTGGTCTTTCCTTGCACCTCCGAGAGCTTTTTGATGTTTTGTTTTGCCAGCTCTTGCAAACGCAGGTTGGTCGTCTTCATCGCGATCGTCTGCGTCTTGGACTGCAGCTGTTGGTTTGCGACCATCAGCTTTTGGATCAAAGCCAAGAGCTCTTCTCTGGAAAACCTCAGGGTTGTCTTCGGCAAGGCGGGTTTTTTCTGATCGGCGATCGCGTTCAACGTCGAGACAGGCACACGCCCTTTTTCGACCTTATGCTCTGTGTCGTGCGCCTTCTTGACGGCATCCAACACCTCGCCGCTCAGGTGCGTGTTGAACAAAGAAATCCCTCTTAATGCTCCCCCTGCCGTTCCGATGTCGCTCACGATCCGTCCTCCTCCTTGTTCGCGAGCTTTTGCCCGCCTTCCGTTTGCTCCAGCATCGCCTTGATGCGTGCGTGTAGCGGGCTTGTCGCCTTGCTACGCTCGATGTCTTCCCGCGCCGCCGTCAAAACTTTTCGCGCCGTCTCCTTTTCGTCGCAACGGATGCAACACTCGGCGAAGCGATAGGCGTTGGCTGCCGAAGGCAAGACGCGCCACGCCGTTTGCAACAACGGCAAGGCGCGTTGCGGCTGCTTCTGCGCAACGAAGACGCTCGCCAACGCTGTCCAGTAGTCCGCCTCGTTGTGATCGTGCATGCATAAAAACAAAAAGGCGCGGTAGGCGGTCTCGTAATCCTTTTCCTTGTAGGCGTTGGAGCCCACGGCGTAGCAAAGCGTCAAAAAGCTCCGATCGAGTCCGCAAGCCTCGCTCACCGTCTCGCCGTCCGCGATGCGCCCGAGCAAGGCTTCTTTCTGTTGCGCGTGCTTGCCTTCGAGGGCGATGTCTTCCGTGCTCATGACTTGCCCTCCTCCGACATCGCAGGAGGCAGGGCTGCCTCACCTTGTCGGACGCCCGCAGCACTGATCGTATCGCGCGAAAGTTGCAACGCGCGCATGTCGTGTTCCATCTCTCGGAGGAAGACGCGATGCTCGCGCACGGCATCGTTGAATTGTTCCTGCTCGTCCTCGTCCAAATGATCCATCTCTGCACCTTCGGGGTCTTCGATGAGCTCGATGCTAATTCCCGCCTGCAACATGGCTTCGCGCAAACGCTGCGTCTCCGTCATGCGCGCTACCATCTCTGCTGAGATCTGTTGCAGCAACTTTTCCTTCGCCTCAGCATTCTCCTGCGCATTCTCCTGCACATTCCCCTCCGCATTTCTTCCCGCAACCTCGGGAACGGGCTTGGCGTCCAAGCCCAACCCTTTGAGCAAACGTTCGCCCCTGTTTAAAGTGTCGCTCACGCTCCTGCTCCCTGTGTCGCGTTGTGGGTTGCGTTTGCGTCGTCAGGATTTTTCTTTTGGGCATCGTAAGCTGTCAGGGCGTTTTCCAACGTCTGTAGCTTGCGCTGCAAGTCGTCGCCGATCGGACGCGATTGTGTTTGCAAGAGGGCGCTTTTCACGGCGGCGCGCGCGCGTCCGATCTCGCCTGTGTGCAACAGGCATTCTGCGGCGTGAA
>JABAAA010000034.1:0-5413 GCA_014239005.1 Alphaproteobacteria bacterium
GTCTGTGTTTCGCTCATCTCGTCTCGTGGCAGGTCGTCCCGTCCCAGCAGGTCGTCACCGTAAACGCCACCGATACTTAGATCCAGGTCCTGCTCTTCGCAGAGCTTCTCAAGCGCGGGCAACCTTCGGGGACCGATGCCTTTCAGGATCGAGAGCGGGGCGAAAAGAGGACGCAGAAGGGGTGGAGGCTTCGCAGACGATACAGCAGACCCCAAAGACATAGAAGACATGAAGGGCAGACTAGCATGCTATTTTCTTGCCATGCCTGCGTTGCGCTCCGCCTCCGTCTTCGCCTCTTGGACCGCCGTCAGCCGCGTGCTGGGCTTTGTCCGAGACATCTTGCTTGCCGTCACGCTGGGAGCAACGGCGATCGCCGATGCGTTTCTGTTTGCCTATCGATTCCCTCACTTGTTCCGCAATTTGCTCGGCGAAGGCGCGGTGGCATCGTCGCTGGTGCCCGTATATCAAAAACGACGGGGGCAAAAAAGCAACGCACGACAGCAGAATCAAACGCATCGATATATTAGCGGCTCGATTCTTCGTTCGTTGCTGGCAACCACGCTCACGCTCTCTGTCGTGCTTGCCGTTTTCATGCCTTCGGTCGTCGCCACGCTTGCGCAAGGCTTTCTTGCGGTTGAAAAGACCTTTGTGCTGACGGTCGATTTGTCGCGGATTGCCATCTTCTATCTGCCCCTCGTAGCGACGACCGCGTTGTTGTGCGCCGTGTTGAGCGCGCACGGCTACTTTGCCCTCTACGCAGCCCTGCCGCTGGTCCTGAACGGCGCGCTGATCGCGGTGCTGCTTCCTGCCAGTCTACTGGCACTCGACGCGCGAACGCTCGCCTTCACGCTACTTGCAAGCTTGCTCGCCGCCGGTGTTGTGCAAAGCCTGCTAGCGCACAGGGGTTGCCGCCGCATCGAGGTGCATCCCCTGCTGCGCCTCCCCTCCCCTGCCGTCGAGCGTCGAGCTCTTCGTCTAAAGATTCAAGAGGATCGCAAGGCTTTCTTCACGCTCTTTCTCGCCGCGCTCGGCGGACACGGGTTCGTGCAAATATCCTTTCTCGTCAACCAATACTTCGCCTCGAAGATGGGAACGGGCGTGATCGCCTCCCTCTACTACGCCGAGCGGCTGTTGCAACTTCCCATCGGAATCGTGGCGGTCGCCATGGCAAGCGTGCTGCTGCCTGAGATTGCTCGCTTGCGCGCGCAAGGCGACGAGAATGCGCTGCAGCGCACACAGAACCAAGCCTTTGCAATGTTGCTTGCGCTCGCGTTACCGAGCGCGCTCGGGCTCGGTCTTCTTGCGCACCCGATCATTGTCACCCTGTTCCAGTACGGTGCCTTCTCGGCAGAAGCGAGCGCGCGCGCTGCGGCACTGCTCGCCATTCTCGCTTGCGCTCTGCCCGCCTTCACGATGCTGCGTCCTCTGCTTGCCGTGCTGTTCGCCTTTCAACAGGCGCGCGTCGTGCTTGCGCTTTCGTTCTTCTCGCTCGTGGGCAATGTTTTGCTTGCCGCAAGCCTGACGCCGCTGTTCGGCTACAGAGGCATCGCGCTTGCCGTTGCCATTGCAGCGTGGGGCAACATGGGGGCGACGCTTGCCGTCGTGCTGCTGAGGGGGTATTGGCGCGTCGATCGCTCCTTCTTGTGGAGGTTTGCGAAAATCTTGCTCGCCTCGATGATGCTGGGAGTATTTTTGCTTGCGGTCAGGGAGGTTGTTCCGCTGTCGGACAAATTTGTTTTGGCGTGGCAGAGGGGATTGATGTTGGCGCTCTTGATTGCGCTGTCGATGCTGGTCTATGTCTTGAGCGTAGCGGGATTGCGTGTCTTCTCGCTTCAGGAGTTGCGACGGGGATTGTTGCGGAGGCAAGCATGACGGATTCCACAATTTTTTCGCGCGGGTTTGCTGGCGAGAAGCTGGCGTGTGTTTTTTCGGGCATTCAGCCTAGCGGGGGTTTGCATTTGGGGAACTATTTGGGCGCGGTGCGTCATTGGGTTTCGTTGCAGGATTGTTCAGAGCGGAGGTTCTATTGTTTGGTAGATTGCCATGCGATCACGGTTTCGCAAAGCTCGTTGCGCGACCAGACTTTATCGATGGCAGCGGCGTTGCTTGCTTGTGGGATCGACGCGGAGAGTTCGGTGTTGTTTGTTCAGTCGTCGAATCCGCATCACACGGAGTTGGGGTGGATCTTGTCGTGTGTGGCGCGGATGGGGTGGCTACAACGCATGACGCAGTTCAAGGAGAAAGCGGGCAAGGATCGCGAGCAGGCGAGTGTGGGGTTGTATGTGTATCCTGTGCTGATGGCGGCGGACATTTTGCTGTACGGGACGACGCATGTTCCTGTGGGCGACGATCAGAAGCAGCATTTGGAGCTCACGCGCGACATAGCACAGCGTTTCAACCACGGCTGTGGTAAGGAGATTTTTTCTGTTCCGACGCCGTTCATTGTTGCTTCTGGTGCGCGTGTGATGTCGTTGCGTGACGGGTCTGTTAAGATGTCGAAATCGGGATCGTCGGCGATGGGGCGTCTTGATTTGACGGACGGGTTGGACGAGATCGCTTTGAAAGTTAGGAAGGCGAAGACGGATTCGACTGTCTTGCCGAGCGAGGAGGCGGGATTGGAGGGTCGATTGGAGGCGAAGAATTTGGTAGGAATTTATGCTGCCTTGCGCGAAGTAGAGGTATCGGAAGCGTTGAGGGATGTTGGTGGGATGAGTTTTTCGAAGTTCAAGGATGTGTTGGTTGATGTTTTAGGGGAGGTGATGGTACCGAAGGGCGAGGAGATGCGGCGACTGCGGGCGGACGAAGGATATTTGATGGAGGTGTTAAAAAAAGGAGGGGAGCATGCACGGGCGTTGAGCGAGGGGAGGATGGAAAGGGTTCGGCGAGCGATGGAGTTTTTGGAAGTAGATTAGACAATAAGAAAGTTCGTTATAAAAAGTTTCGTTTTTTGTTCAACGCGTCTTTTGTTCAATCTGCGTTTCCGTCAATACACAAGCTCCATTTTCTGTTTTCTGTGTTGTGTATGTCTATCTACCTACCTTTCTACCTACCTTTCTAGCAATCTCAAGCTAGCGATCTCAAACAAAGATCATCGCCGCACCCGCCACCGCCATCGCGGCCCCCCCCCACGCCAATGGCGCCGGAGGATAGCCGTTCCGTATCCACAAAAACGGCAAGACCAACACCGGGCTCATCGATGCCAAAGTCGCCACGATTCCCGCCTCCGCTCCCCCCAAGGCATACACATACAAACTCGCCCCTAATACCATGCCCACAAAACCACTCAACAACACAATGCCAACACCCCCAATTCCCAACGCCTCCCTGCCCCTCACCTCCTGATAGGGCAGGGCCAGCAACAAAAAATACCCGACGACCGAAACGCCCACGCGTATCAAGGTCGCCAAGACGGGATCAACCCCCGCCTCCATCACCGGACGCGCCAACAAGGCGCCGATCGCATGTCCCAAAGCCGCCAACAACCCCATCGCTACTCCGACCCACAAGCTCCCCCGCACCTCCTCCCACTGATCGATCTTGTCGGCTCGCTTGCCGTAAAAGACCGCAACCAATATTCCCAAAAAGGTCAAGAAAACGCCCCCCGCCTGTAACCAAGTCAACAACTCGGACAAGACAAAAACCCCCAACAACGCCGTCAACGGCGCATGCCCGGCAAACAACATCGAAACCCGCCGCGGTCCCATCCTCGACAAGGCTGTAAACAACAAGGTGTCGCCCAAGAAAATTCCGATCAACCCCGAACAGCACAACAACACAACCTGTTCAAAACTGGGCTCAATGCCGAAGGAAAACCACGGAGAAATCCCTGCCAGCATGCACAACACCCCCAGCATGCGCCAACGATTGAAGGCAATCGCTCCCACTCGCCGCGTGGCATTCATGGCAATCATGCCCCCCAACGCCCAACACAAGGCCGCCGCCAACGCAACAAGCAGAGCAATTTTCTCGGTGGTCACGGTCGACTCAACCCTTTGAGTAAAGCGGACAAGAATCCGTCAATTTTCCAGCATGCGCTGCAAGGTCTGCACATCCCGCCCGACTTCCTCGTCGGATTTTCGCAACCCCTGCACACGTTTCACCGCATGCATGACGGTGGTATGGTCGCGTCCGCCGAACTTGCGCCCGATCTCCGGCATCGAGCGGTTCGTCAGCTGCTTTGCCAGATACATGGCGATCTGACGAGGACGCGCAATATCCTGCGAACGTCGCACAGAGTTGAGCTCGCTCGACTTCAAGGAATAATGCTCTGCTACCTTTTGCTGAATCTCGTCGATGGTCACCCGCCTGTGCGTGCGTTGGAAAAGATCCTTCAACAGGTCGCGCGCCAAGTCGAGCGTCATCGTGCCCTCGCGCCACTTGGAATGGATGATGACACGATTGATCGCCCCCTCCAAGACACGCACCGATTCGGTGATGTTGGCGACGACGAACTCGAGGATCTCGTCGGGAATGCGCGCCGCTTGCGCTTTCACCTTCGCATCGACGACGGCACGGCGCAGCAGCGTCGACGGCGGCTCGATTCTACACACCACCCCCCCCGACAACAGCGAGCGCACGCGAGGCTGTATCGTCTCCAAATCGCCGGGTGCACAATCGGCGGTCAAGACGATGCGCTTGTTCGCCTGTTGCAAGGCATCCAAAGTATGCATGAGCTCTTCTTGCATCTTGTCGCGCCCCGATAGGAAGTGAACATCGTCGAGCAAAAGAAAATCGACCGAGCGGCAACGCGTTTTGAACACTTCGATCGACTGCTGCTTCAAGGCTTGGACAAACCCTTGCGCAAACTTCTCGGCGGTCAGCAGGAGGTAGCGCATCGGACGGTGAGCCTGTTCCAAGTGGTTTGCCAGCGCGTGCAAGATGTGGGTCTTGCCCAGCCCGACGCCGCCGTGGATGTAGAGCGGCGAGTGATCCAACGACAAGGTCTCCGGCAGTGCTTGGGCGACCGAACAGGCGACTCGGTTCGACTCGTCCAAGATGAAACTGTCGAAGCGCCAAATTTGATTCGGGCGGTCCGAAAAGGGTGGGGTGCGCGCAAGCGACGGGTTCCCTACTTCTTCCTCTTCATCTTCCGCCTCGGTGTCGAGCTCGCTCGGCGAGGCGACGACGATTTCCGCGACATCGGGGTTCAGATCGCGCCAAAGCTGTTGCAAACGCTGTCGATAGTTTTGCCGCACCCAAGAGCTGATCGCTGCCGTCGGCGCAAGGATCGTTACCGTCTTGCCGTTCCAGCTCTCCAAAGTCAGAATCTTGATCCAGCGGTCGAACGCCGATTCGCCGATTTCGCTACGAACGATCGCTCGCATGCGAGACCATTGGTTGTCCATGTGGGCGCTCATGGCATCCTTCGTCTCGTCGTCGGTCTCGTCATCGTGCCTCTCGGTTGCGGAGTGTT
>JABAAA010000034.1:5512-10316 GCA_014239005.1 Alphaproteobacteria bacterium
AGCTCCGCCGTGGTCGAAAAGGGCTTCTTTTCGACAAATCAGGAAACATGTTCTTGTCTGCCTTCTCGCACCTGCCGCCTCGGCCTGGCATCTTTCGGACGGATGCCTTGGCAAATCGGGCGCGCGAATCAAGCTAGCGACAAAGTCGACTAGGCGCGATTCTCGTGCGGCGGGCAACTAATTAATTTTCGCGCGGACAAAAAAAAGCAAGAAAAAGCAAAAAAAACGACTTGTTTTAAAAAAAAACAGCTTGCTTTTAAAAAGAGTAAGAAACAGCAAGGAACGACAAGCGATGGCGAAAGAAAAGCTATCGTCTTGATATTTCAGCGTGTTTTGTGAAGATCGTTGTATGCGAACACAAGAAACGTAAAGCAACTCAAACGATTCGGCAGCGATTCGGCAACGATTCGGAAGCGATTCGGAAGCGATTCGGCAATGCTTCGAAGATGCTTCAGATTCGAAGGCGATTCCCAACCCCAGAAGAGCAAGCCCGCCCAGCGCAAGCCCGAGTCCCTTTCTTCCCTCTCGATATCTTGCCCCCACCAGCAAGCTTCGCCTAAGGAAGGCTGTAGTCTGAGCCGTAGAGCAAACTCGGTAGCCAGTCGGTCAGCGCCGGAAAGAACGCCGTCATGGTCAACCCCACCAGTTGCAAGACGATGAACGGCGCAACGCCGCGATAGATGTCCGTCGTCTTCACCGCTTTCGGTGCCACGCCGCGTAAATAAAACAAAGAGAACCCAAAGGGCGGCGTCATAAACGACGTTTGCAAATTGAGCGCGATCAACACGCCCAGCCACACCGGGCTGACACCGCTCAACAACAGCACAGGCACGGTCAAGGGGACGACGACGAAAATGATTTCGATGAAGTCCAAAAAGAAGCCCAACAGGAAAATAAGCAACATCACGACCAGCAACTGCGCGACAAAACCCCCGGGCAAGTTCAACAGGAATCGCTCGACCAGCTCGTCGCCGCCGAGTGCGCGAAAGACCAAAGAAAACATCATCGCGCCGATCAGCAAGACAAAGACCATCGAAGACACCTCCATCGTGCGCCGTATCACCTCGTCCAGTATCTTCGCGCGATGCACCACCCGCGCCGCATAGACCAAGGACGCCAAGACGAACGCCCCCAAGCCCAGCGCGAAGGCAAGGGCTAAGCGATCGGACAGCGGTGCCCCTTCGCGCGCGATGCGCATGTCAAAGAAAAAGGTGAGCGTGATCATCAGCACAAAGGCTGCCAAGGCACCGTAGAGCACGCGCGTCGTGTTCTTGCTGCGCCCGCACTTCAAGGCGCCTAACAACAAACCTCCGACAGCACCGACCGCCGCCGCCTCGGTCGAGGTGGCAAAGCCGAAGAGAATCGAGCCCAAGACCGCAAGGATAAGACCGATCGCAGGAAAGATCGCCGTCGCAATCTGCAACGGCGAGACGGCACGCAACTGGGCGCGCGGCACGGGCGGTGCAGCATTAGGATGAACGAACGCGTAGCCGACCATGTAGACGACATACAAGCCCACCAACAACAAGCCGGGCAGCAGCGCGCCGGCGAAAAGATCGCCGATCGAAATCGGCTCGGGCGAGAAGTTTCCCAAGTTCCTCTGCGCTTCGATGTAGGCGTTCGACACTTGGTCGCCCAACAGAATCAACACGATCGAGGGAGGAATAATCTGTCCCAATGTCCCTGAAGCGCAGATCACGCCGCACGCCAATCGCGGATCGTAGCGATGCTTCAGCATGCTCGGCAGCGAGAGCAAGCCCATCGTCACGACGGTAGCCCCGACGATGCCTGTCGAGGCGGCGAGCAAACCTCCGACGAGGGCGACCGAGATGCCCAAGCCCCCGCGAAACGATCCGAACAATCCTCCCATCGTCTCCAACAGATCTTCGGCGACCTTCGAGCGCTCCAGCATGAAGCCCATGAAGATAAACAGGGGGACGGCGATCAAAATGACATTGATCATGCTGTTGCCATAGATGCGCGACGGCAAGGCGCCGAGGAAGACGAGGTCGAAGACGCCCAGTAGCACGCCAAGCAACCCCCAAAAGACGCCCGCGCCCGCCAGCGTGAAGGCGACCGGAAACCCCAGCAACAACGCTGCCAACGAAGTTGCAAGCATCAGGATGCAAAGCGTCTCGGCTAACACAGGACAAGCAGGAAAGTTACAGGAAAGTTAGGAAGCCTGTTCCATCACACGATAGGCACGGAACGCCAACAACGCCCCTTGCACCATGAGACTTATGGGAAAGACGATCAGCAGGCTTTTGAGCAGATAGACGAACTGCAACCCCATCGTTTGGAACGAGCCCTCCAGATTTTGCCACGACTCGACGACATAGGGTACGGCAAACCACAACAAGAGCAGGCAAAAGGGCATGAGCAGACACAAGGCACCGTAAAAATCGACGCGCGCCTGTTGCGCTTTCGGCCAACGGCTGTAGAGGATATCGATGCGCACATGTCCTCCGTTGGCGAGCGTGGTGGCAGCACCGAGCATAAAGATGGCGGCGTGTCCGTAAGTGACCATGTCTTGCAGCCAGATGACATTGAAGCCGACCACGTAGCGCGCCAAGACGATGAAGAATTGTAGCCCGACGATCAGCAACACACTCGCGGCGGCAACCTTACCGAGCCAGCGGTTGACCGCCTCGCCTTTGAGCAACAGCTGTTCCAAGGATGATCGTTGGGTGAACGTTGGGTGAGCGTTCTTTGATAGCAGGGACGGCTTGTCTAACGACGCGAGCCGGCGGCAGGGATTTCCCCTGCCACCAGCCTTATGTCACGCTGTTTTCTAACCCAAGCCGAGCGACTTGGCGCGCTCTTCCAAGTAAGCTTGTTCGGAGAGGCGCGTCCATCCCGCGACTTCCTTGCGGAAGGCGATGAAGGCTTCGCCGATTCTTTTGGCTTTGGCGTCGTCGCCCGCCAACACTTTTTCTTCGATCACCTCTGCCGAAGCTTTGCCGAGCCCTGCGTAGATCTCGGAGGAGAAGCGTTTGAGCTGCACACCTTCAGATTTTATCAGATCTTCCAGCGCGTCGGAATTCTTGGCATTGTACTCCGCCAGCATGTGACCGTTTTCGGCGCGGCACAAGCCCGTCAAGAGCACTCTGTCGGAATCGGAGAAGCTGTTCCAAGTATCCAAATTGAAGGTGCATTCCAGCCCTGCCCCGGGCTCGTGGAAACCGGGGTAGTAGTAGAACTTGGCGACCTTGTAGAAGCCCATGGCTCGGTCGTTCCACGGACCGACCCATTCGGTCGCGTCGATCGCTCCCGACTGCAAGGACTGGAAGATTTCGCCGCCGGGCAGGGTGACCGCCGAGCCCCCAATCTTGTCGAGCACTGCGCCCGCCAGTCCGGGGATGCGCATTTTCACGCCCTTGAAGTCGTCTAGGGTTTTCATCTCCTTGCGGAACCACCCTCCCATCTGCACACCCGTGTTGCCGGCGAGGATCGATTTCATGTTGAAATCGGCAGAAAGCGAATCCCACAACTCTTGTCCGCCGCCCCATTCGACCCACGCGTTGAGCTCGTTCGCCGTCAGCCCGAAAGGCACCGCGGTGAAAAAGGCAAAGCCCGGAGACTTACCGACCCAATAGTAGGAGGCGGCATGCATCAGGTCGGCAGTGCCTTGCGAGACGGCATCGAACGATTCGAAAGCCGGCACGAGCTCGCCTGCTGCGTAGAGCTTCACCGTCAGCCTGCCGTCGGTCGCCGCCGTGATCGAATCGGCGAGCCGCTCCGCCCCGGTGCCGAGACCGGGAAACTTCTTCGGCCAGGTCATGACCATCGTCAGCTCGCGCTTGCCTGTCGCCACCGCAGGACCCGCCATCTCGCTTCTGCGCGATTTGGAAATCTGCCATGTAGCACCGGCGCCGATCGCAGCGCCGATCAAGCCCGAGGTTGCTGTTAAAAAGTTGCGTCTTTTCATCTCCTTGCTCCTTTGTCTTTAGTGTTCCATTAGTGTTCTTCGCGTTGCAACAATCGGCAAAAGAGGAAACACTTCACCTCTCTTCACCTCCCTTCTTGCTCTCGCCACCCTAGCCTGTATGCTGACGACATGCAAGCGGAAAAATCACCTCGAAGCAAACAGGCGCGCGAACAAGACCGCGCACAAGACGAAGCTTTGTTGCAACGATTCGCTGTCGTCGACAGCACGCTCACCGAGCATCGAAAGCTGTGTTCTGCCGAGGCGGTGTTGGTCGTGGTGACGAAGACTTTTCCTTTGCCGCACGTCCTTCCTCTTCTGTCGCACGGACATCGGCACTTCGGCGAGAACCGCGTGCAGGAGGCGCACGAAAAATGGCACGGCGTCAGAGAGCGTTATCCCGACCTGTGCTTGCACGCGATAGGCGCACTACAGAGCAACAAGGCTTTGCAAGCGGTGCGCCTTTTCGATGTGATCCACAGCCTCGATCGTCCGCGTCTTGCTTATGCCTTGGCAGAGGCCATTGCAAAAACTTCGACAAAGACATCTCGGTCTGTTTCGTGTTTTGTGCAAGTCAACATTGGCAGCGAGCCGCAGAAGGCGGGAGTTAACTTGGAGGAGCTGGAATCCTTCTTGCGTTGCTGCCGCGAGGAGTGCGCGCTACCTATCGTCGGCTTGATGTGCCTGCCGCCGCATGGGGAGACGCCTGCTCCTTACTGCGCCTTGCTGGCGAAGCTGGCAGGCGAGCATGGGCTCGCGCAGCTGAGCATGGGGATGAGTGACGACTATGCGGAGGCTCTTGCTTTCGGAGCGACCCATGTGCGAGTGGGCTCGGCTATTATGGGGGTGCGCGAGAAAAACCACAAGTGAGCGTCCTTG
>JABAAA010000035.1 GCA_014239005.1 Alphaproteobacteria bacterium
GCGGGGCGCAAGGTGTTTTTGTTCGAGGGGGGAGGCGAAGAGATTTCGGAAGAATCGCAAAATATCTACAAGGGTAAGATTGTCGCGGGTGATTATCTTCCTCTTGATGTTTGCCGTCTTAGATATTTAGGAGGAACCTCCAACCATTGGTCTGGCGCTTGCAGTGCAATGCCATCGGAAGTTTTTGAAGGTTACCGCGATATGCCAATGAGCGCCTGGCCTATAGAAAAAAATGATCTTGACCCGTATGCGCCCGAAGCACAAAATATTCTTGACATCAATTTAAAAACAGATCGATATTTTGATTCTTATTTTTTTATAAGGGGTGGTCACCGCTCACCTCCGACACGTTTTAAGGAAAAATACTACGAGGAGCTAAAAAACAGTCAAAATTTGTTTGTTTTTCTCAACAGCAATTTGATCGCCTTGAATACGAACGCAGAGCGTATCGTTTCTGCTTCCTTCGCAAACTATGACAAGATCAGTCGTGTTGTCCGTGCTGATAATTATGTTCTCGCTACCGGTGGCATAGAAAACAGTCGCATTCTTTTGTACAACAACATACGTGAGAAAAATCTTTTGGTAAAGTCTTTCAAGATGTTGGGAAAATATTTTATGGAACATCCTATCGATCGATCCGCGGGGGTTTTGGCTTTAACGCCTAGCGTTGAAAAAAATCCTATCTTCAAGGGAACATTTTCCCTTCATAGAAAGATCAGAGAATCTCTTGATATTTTAAATTTTTCAATAATACATAGACCCGTATCAGATTTTTTAAAAAACGATCTTCAGCATGAATTGAAAATCTTAACACGTATAGGATCAAATATAAAATTTCTTAATTTATTTATCTTCTCGGAAATGTTACCAAGATATGAAAACGCAATTATTTTAGGGGAAAGCAAGGATCGCTTCGGTATTCCTATATCTAATTTGTCGCTTACTTTATCACAAAAAGAGTATCGAACGAAAGAAATTTTTTGTAAATTTTTAGGTCAGCATTTCATTAATAAAAACTTAGGACGAGTAAAAATTTCCTCACATGTTTTGAACCATGAAATAGGAAAAAGACCCGGCTGGGGCAAACATCACATGGGTGGCACAAGAATGGCACAGACGAGCGAGACGGGAATCGTTGATAAAAACTGCCTTGTGTTTGGACAAAACAATCTGTATATTGCAGGTTCGTCGGTTTTTCCTAGCGGGGGACCTGTCGTGCCAACTTACACGATCGTTCAGCTGGCGTTGCGGCTTTCCGATCACTTGCTAACCTTGCGGGCTTAATTCAGGAGGCTCTATGTCAAAACTTACATCTTCGTCAAAAAAGGTTTCTGGAAAACCTTCTAAAAAGAAAAAAGAAGTAGCCCTTTCTTTTTCGCGTCGCAGTGCCTTGATGGTGATGGGTATGATGGGACTTGGCGCGAGTTTGTCAATCTTCGGTTTGTTCGGAAAAAATCTCCTTCAGCCTTTTAAAAATATCGTTGCGCGTCCTCTCTACTTGAAAGGTGAGCGCATGAAAAGCAAGGGGTCGCCTCTTTTTTTGGTGAAAGGATGGATCTTGAGCGAGCAAGACTTGCATCATCACAAAAAAAAGTGAGAGCTCTCTGGCGGTCTGCCAAAATCAGTCCTGAATCAGTATAGCGAAGAAGCGATGCCCCGCTGCGGCGTCCAGTGCGGTTGACGGTCTTCCACCTCGATACGAAAGCTCTTGTCCGTTCGCAAAACAAGATGCGCCCAACAGGGAATAATCTCATTGCGGAAGTCATCCATCAACTGAATGGCCAAGGCTTCCCAAGAATCGCTCCAGTCTTCGTAGCACGAAAGCCACGCAGGCGCCGATTCTCGTTGCAAAATATGCCGATCAGGAGTGTAGCAAAACTCCAGCGTCACTTCTTTTCGCTTCCCCTTCTTGCTCAAAGAAAAATGATGAAAAACCTTGACCCGCCCCGTCGGCTGCTTTTCCAAAGGGCAGCAGACAATGTTGTCACGCGGTAAAGAAAGCGCGCCGGAAAGATGTTCGTTCGCACTCAGCGCTTGACGAGATTTCATAATTCTACCTCCCAGACGGGTTGCGAAGAAAGGGCATCCATCGAAAGAGACGATACCGTATAAAAATTGATGCTACCTTGCATACGCACAACATCAAGAATTTGCAAAAACCGCTCTCGAATTCCTTGCTCTGCCAAGGCGGAAAAAGAACGAGTCGAGCGCACCGCAAGCAAAAGTGAGGTGTCGAAAATATCCGCTTCAATTTCCAAAGGACCCGTGTGATCCAGCTCGGTTGCAAGGATGAGCCTGTTGTTGCTTTTGTCTCGGTTGTTTTTCGGTCGCCTCTTGGAAAGGTAGAGCGTGACTTTGGCAAGCCGCCCCTCGAGCGCAACGGGCAGGACCCATACCTTCCAAAAACCTCCGGCTTTGTCGCGCACGAGGTGACTGTCCGAAATTCTTTCCCCTCCCCCACCTTCGTCTCCTCCCTGAGCGTTGACAGAGACGGTCGCCCGCGACAAACGTTGCGAAAAATACGGATCGTTCAAAAATGGCAAGTGTTGGGCAACAACCCTTTGCAACTCTCGCGGCGGCAAGGCGTAGAGGTGGCGGAAAATGCTGCGGGCGGAAATATCGGGCGAACGAGGAGCAGCATCCGCCCTGCTCGAAGAAAACTGCCCCCCCTCCTTGCGAGAGGACGGAGAGAGATCGGTAGAGCGTTCCCACCGCAAAAGCTTGCTCAAGGGGGTCAGGATTTCCATCAAGAATCGTCGTTCGCCTGATGCGGAAACGCTCTGGCAAGCTTGGCAAGGTCTTGGGCAGCAGGAGCATGCGGAGCGAAAGTTAGCAAGGGCTCGCGGTTGCGAATCGCCTCGACAAAATTAAAGTCGCGGCGCACGATCCCTTTCAAACGCAAGTCGTAGTTGAGAAAATTGCGGCAGGTGCGATGGAGAGATTCGAAAGCCTGCTCAGCTCGACGTTCCGTCTCCGCCATGTTCACGACCACCGAAAGACGCGCTTCGGCTTGGCGACGCAGAATGATTTTTACCAACGCATAAGCGTCGGTCAGAGAGGTAGGTTCGTCGTTGACGACCAGCAGCGTCTCGTCGGAGGCGACGGTCAGCCAACGCACGCTACGATCGATCCCGGCACCCAAGTCGACGATCAGCGTTTGGTAGTCACGAGCGAGATCGCCCAAGTCCTCCAAAAGTTTTTGCAACGAGGGCGGAGCAAGGTCGGCGAAGCTGGCGCTTCCTGATTTGCCGACGATCGTATCGAACGCGCCGTGTGGCGCACGCACGACGCAATCTTTCAAACGACATTGTCCCCGCAACGCTTCGCCGAGATGGTGTTGCGGCATCACGCCGAGTTGGATGTCGATGTTGGCGAGACCGAAGTCGGCATCGAACAGGAGGGTCTTTCTTCCCAAGTCGGCGAAGCAGTGAGCTAGCGCGATGGCGATGGCGGTCTTGCCGACCCCGCCTTTTCCGGAGGCGATGGCGATTTGGTAGGGTTTGTGCGAAGCAACCCCGTGCGCCGAGACGCCTGCTACATGCGAGGATGGCGAGGATGGCGAGGATGATGGCATGGAGGCTACTGCCTTGTCGTGCGTAGAGGGACGGGGCGCGGAGGAGGCAGCGGGACGCGAAGACGCGTCGGAGTGAACAACGGATGCTTGCGTTGTTCGGCGTTGGATGGGCAAAAAGCTTTGCGGAATATCTTTCAGGCAGCGTTCGGCGAGCGCTTGGGCGGAGAGGGGCTCTAACCCTTGCGCGATGTGCGGGCGCGGACTGACATAGGCGAAGTTGAGCGCGGCGTGTCGAGCGATGGCGATCGCGCGTCCGAGTCGTCGGTCGATGTCTTCACCCGTCACCACAAGGTGTTTGCAGTGTTGTACGGGAAAGGCGTTGACCACATCGATGCCCGCCTGAATATCGATCCACGTCGGCATGACCAACACCGGCACGACCGACGCCTGTTGCGTGAGCGCGTGGATGACGGCTCGTTCTTCCTTCGCGTGAGGATTGATCCCCGGCGCGTCGATGAACAGGGGGTTGCCCGCACCCTTGTCCTCGACGAGCTTGGGAAAACGTTGCAGCGAGCGGCAGTGGATAAATCGGCAGGCGATCTTCTCGGCGTAGAGCTCGAGCTGTTCGGCGCCACCGGTGCGAAGGCTGTCGGTCGAGACCAACGTCGGATGCTCGCCGCTGCTGCGCGCGATCCAGGCAGCTTTGACGCAAGTGACGGTCTTGCCGCTGCCGGGAGGACCGAAGAAGAGAAAGCGATGTTGACCTTGCTCTTGCCACAGCGCTTGCAAGGGCTGGAAGGACAAGATTCGCGCGAACGCCGCCGCAAGAACTTCTTCGTCGCTGTGACGAGGACGCTGCTCCGCGGCGAGATCGAGAATTTCCTCTGTGATCTCGAAGGGCAGCTGGTGCCAGGCGAGCGCGCGCGCGAGGTCGGCCGCTTGGCGTTGCGACATAGACTTGGAGGAGGGAGGGGAACGGGACTTGCGCATGCCTTGTCGTTCTTCCGCCGTGTCCTTTGTGTCCTTCGTGTCTTTAGGCTCCAAGGCGCAAACAATTCTGTAGCCTTCCTTGCCCAAGTCGTGCGTGGCTGCGATGAGCGCGTCCTCGCCGAGATCTTGACGCACCTGCGCACGCGCGGCGTCGAGCGTTTTGGCGTGGAAGTTCTTGTAGCGCACGACGTTAATTCTAAACGAGAGGGGTAAGAGAAATCATGTCGAATCAAATTTGCGCGACGGTGCGCAAGGTGATGCGCGGATGAATCTCGGTTTGCGAGAGGACGGCGATTTGCGGTTTGGCACGCTCGACGATCGAGCGCACATAGGGTCTCAGCACAGGAGCGACGACGAGGACGGGCATGGGTTCTCCGAAGGGGTAGGCGTCGTAGATGTTGCGCAGCTTGGCGATGAAATCTTGCAGGCGCGAGGGCTGCAGCGCGAGCTGACGATTCTTTCCTTCACCGCTGAGTGCTTCGAGAAAGTGACGGTTCCACTGCGCCGAGAAGATAACAATCGGTAGTTGCTGTTTCTTGTCGAGATAGGCGGTGCAGATTTGACGGGCAAGGCGCGTACGCACATGCTCGATGATCGACGCGATCTCGCTGCCGCTGCTCACCTCCGAGATCGCCTCAATGACGGTCGCAAGGTCCCTGATCGAAACGCGTTCGTTCAACAAACCCTGCAACACACGATGGAGCAAACTGACGCTCACCACTTGCGGTACGATGTCCGCGATGAACTTGCGCTGTCCTTCGGGCAAGGCGTCGACCAGCCGTTGTGATTCGCTGTAGGAAAGCAGCTCTGCCATGTGATCCTTGATCACCTCGGCGAGGTGGGTCGTGAGAATCGTCGCCGTGTTGACGACGGTCAGCCCCTGAAACATGGCGTCCTCGCGCGCCGCCTCAGGAATCCATTTGGCGGGCAGATGGAAGATCGGATCGATCGTCTTCTCGCCCGCGATCGTCATCTCTTCGCCTTGCGGACTCATGGCAAGCACCATGTTGGCTCTGAGATCGGCTTTCGCGGCGATCATCTCTTTGACCAAGATGATGTAGCTGTTCGCGCTCAGCTTGAGGTTGTCCTGAATGCGAATCGCAGGCGTGACGAACCCGTAGTCGAGAATGAGCTGCCTTCGGAGCGCACGAATTTGGCGCGGCAGCTGGGGCATGTCCTCGTCTTCGCGAATCAGGGCGAGCAATCCGTAGCCAATTTCAAGGCGAAGGGTGTCGATACGCAGCGTCTTTTCGATGTCGTCGTCTTCTTCCGTCGCTTGAGTCTTTTGCGTCTCTTCCTTCTCCTTCGCTTCGTCAACTTCGCGCCCCTGTTGTTGGCGCATCAGGTAGAGCGCCGCGGCCACCGCGAGGCTCGACATCAGCGCAAACGGCAGGATCGGCAGCCCCGGAACAAGACCGAACAGCAGCATCAGGGCTCCCACCATCCACAAGGCGTACGGATGTTTGCCCAGCTGTCCGTAGAGCGCTTTTTGCATCGTCTCGCGGCTGCCGGTCTTGGTCACCAACAAGCCCGCCGCCGTCGAGATGATGAGGGCAGGAATTTGGCTCACCAGCCCGTCGCCGATGGTCAGCACAGTATAGTTTTGCGCCGCCTCCCCAGCACTCAGCCCCTGCTGGACAATGCCGATGATGATGCCGGCGATGATGTTGATGAAGGTGATGAGCAAGCCCGCAATCGCGTCCCCGCGCACGAACTTGGAGGCACCATCCATGGCGCCGTAGAAGTTGCCTTCGCTTTCCAGATCGCGGCGACGTTCGCGCGCCTGATCTTCGGGGATGAGACCCGACGAGAGGTCGGCGTCGATCGCCATCTGCCGTCCCGGCATGGCGTCGAGGGTAAAGCGCGCTGCCACCTCTGCGATTCTGCCTGCGCCGCGCGTGATGACGATGAAGTTGATGATGACAAGAATTGCAAAGATGATGACCCCGATCACATAGTTGTTGCCCGCAACGAAGCTGCCGAAGGCTTGAATAACCTTGCCCGCGGCATCGGTGCCTTCGTGCCCGCGGCTGAGAATGAGCCTGGTCGAGGCGACATTGAGCCCGAGCCGCAACATGGTGGCGATCAACAAGATCGTCGGAAAGGCGTTGATCTCGATCGGATTGGCGATCAGCATCACGACGATCAGAATGAAAATGGCGAAGCCCAGCGACAGGGCGAGCGCGATGTCGAGGATCCAAGTCGGCAGGGGGACGAGCAGCAGGACGAGAATCAGCAAGATGCCCAACGGCACGGCAAGCTCGGTGAGCGCGCCCAGCTTGTTGAGCCCTTGCAACAGGGTCGGAGGAGCCAAAGAAGAGGCGGAGGCGGAAGCGGAGGGGGGCTGTTCGGGAGTGGTCATCGTTCCATCCCGTTCCTCTGACTCCGCGTCGAACTTTGCTCGCCCCCTTTAAGGGGTGCTTTCTCGCGGCTCGACGACATGTCCTTCATTCGCGTAGCGGTCGAGCTTGCGGCGCAGCAGGCGAATCGAAATGCCGAGAATAGTCGCTGCCTGCCGATAGTCGCCCTGCGCCCCTGACAGCGTGTTCAAGACGACTTCGCGCTCCACCGTCGCAAGCCTGTTCGTCTCGCCTGACGCCTTGCCCGTTTGCGTCTTCATCCTGTTCGTTGCTGCGTTCCCCGCAACGTCGTAGGGCTGCGCCTCGGCTTGCATCTTTTCTTGCGCCTGATCGAAAAAGGGAAAGGCTTCGGGCTGAATCTTCTCCGAGTCGGCAAGCAGGACGGCGCGATGCACAGCGTTCTCGAGCTCGCGGATATTGCCGCTCCATGCGTGCTGCATCAGGGCTTCCAGGGCTTTTTCCGAAAAGGCTTTCAGGGCAAGCGAGTTCTCGTCCGCGTACTTGCGCGAGAAATGCTCGGCAAGAAGAACGATGTCGTCTTTGCGCGCGCGCAAGGGCGGCAGGGTGAGCGAGACGACATTGAGTCGGAAGTAGAGGTCTTCGCGGAAGCTACCGTTGTTGCACGCCTCTTGCAAATTACGGTTGCTGGTCGCCAGAATGCGCACATTGACCTTGACCGGTTTGGTGGCACCCAAACGATCGATTTCACGCTCCTGAATGGCGCGCAAAAGCTTGGCTTGCAGACGCAGGTCCATCTCGCTGATCTCGTCGAGCAGCAGGGTGCCGTCGTTCGCCTGTTCGAACTTTCCCAAACGTCGCGCAACGGCACCGCTGAAAGCACCTTTCTCGTGTCCGAAGAGTTCCGATTCCAGCAGCGTCTCCGGAATGGCGGCGCAATTGACGGCGACGAAGGGCATGCCCTTGCGCTTGCTGCTCGCGTGGATGTATCGAGCGAGGATCTCCTTTCCCGTTCCCGATTCGCCGAGCAGGAGAACGGAGGCGTCGCTTTTGGCAATCTTCTCCGCCGTTTGCACAACCTTGGTCATGGCCGCGCTGCGGTAGATCATGGCGGACTGTTCTTCGACGGCGCTCTCTAGCAACGCCGCGATGATGTCGGGATCCGGCGGCAGCGGCAGGTATTCGACCGCTCCCGCCTTGATCGCCTTGACCGCGTGTTTCGCGTCCGCTCCCAGCCCGCAGGCGACCAACGTGGCGGCGATTCGCTGTTCTCGCAAGCTTTGGGCGAAGGCGGGAATGTCGCACTTGTCGTCGATCAGCACGAGGTCGAACGAGACATCGCCGCGCAGCATGTCGAGGGCTTGCGCGGTTGCATCGACATGGCAGATCTGACAGCCGCGACGTTGGGCGACAGCGGAGGCTTTCGTCAGGTATCCTTCGAGTGCCCCTACGATCAAGAGTCTCATTGTTCAGTCGTTTTCGAGTAGTTGTTCTCTTGCCGGCAAGAGAGCGTTCAACAGCATTCTTAGTCGTCGCGGGTTCTCCTGCCTGCGGATGGAGATGGCGGCGGAGACGTACATACGGTTGACCATGTCTTCTTCTTCGGAGTTTTGTTCGAGCTTGCTGACGAGCGGGGTAAAGACCATGTTGGAGAGGATGACGCCGTAGAAGGTGGTGAGCAAGGCGACCGCCATGCTGGGACCGATGGTGGAGGGATCGTCGAGCTGGGCGAGCATTTGGACGAGTCCGACCAATGTTCCGATGAGCCCCATGGCGGGGGACAAACCTGCGCCGCGTCTGAGGATGGTGATGGAGCGGTTGCGTGCCTGCGAGATCTGCTGGGCTTCGTTAGACAGGATTCGCGATATATCGACATCGGTCGCGCCCTCTGCGATGAGTCGCAACCCCTTGGTGAGCATGGGCTGTCCTGTGACCTGCTGTACGGTGTTTTGAAATTGTAGCATGCCCCTCTGTCGCGCGACTTGCGACATTTGAAAGAGCTGCTCTGCCACTTCGTGCGGCGCGTTCCTGTCGCGCGAGATGGCGGTGAGAGCATAGGAGAGTCCTTCGCGCAGGTCCCTGAGCGTGAAGCAAGCCATCAGGACGCCGAAGGTACCGCCCAGCACGATCATCATCGAGGGCGGATTCAAAAAGGCCCCCGCCGAACCACCGCTGAAAATGGCGATCGCAACAAAGGCGAAGCCGACGAACAACCCGAAGACGGTGGCGAAATCGAAGGTGTAGTACCTGCGTACAACTCGAATTTGGGTGGATGCGTTTTCTTGAGTAGCCATAGGGATATCTCCTGTAGGGTTATTCGATCCGAATAATCTCGGTAATGCTAATGGCAAGACGATTTTCGCTCACGACCACCTCGCCGCGCGCGACCAGTCGATCGTTGACATAGATGTCGATCGCCTCCCCAACCTTGCGATCCAGCTCGACGACCGACCCCGACCTCAGCTTGAGTAGATCTCGCACTTGCAAGCGCACCTTGCCGAGCACCGCAGAAACCCGCACAGGCACATTGCGAACGATCTCCAAGTCCTGCGTCGGAGACATGCCACTCGGCTGCGGCATGTCACCCAACAGGTTGCTACTCAAATAGTCGTCGTCGCTCATGCCACTGCCTCAGCACCTTCCCCCGCTTCCCCCGCTCCTCCCCCTGCAACCTCCGCGCTCTCTGCGCTCTCTGTCTCCGCGCTCTCTGTCTTCGCGGCGTCCGCGCGCTTGCCCTGCGGCAGGTGCTGTTGCAAGGCATGCTTGACCTCCTGCCAAAGATCGTGGAAACGTCGTTCGACTTCGCCTTCTGCCCAAGCGATTTTGCAATCGGCTTTGGAAAAGGAAGGATCGAAGTGAAAAGAGACGAGGCTCTTGTCGTCGACCAACACCCTTTCGCGCAGCAGGGCTGCCAGCGCCTGCTCCCCTTCGGCGAGGGTGATGGAAATTTGCGGAATGTTTTCGAAACGCCGCAAGATCGCCTTTAGGAACAATTGCACCTCTTTCTCGCCATGCTCTTCGGCGAGCGCGGGCAGGACCTTGTCAAAAATGGCGATCATCAACGCCATAAGTTCTGTGTCGCGTTTGTGCGACGCTTCTTTCTCGCGTTGCATGAGCTGTTCGAGAAAGGTTGCAATGGTCTCGATTCGCTTGTCGGTCATGTTCTTCGCCATCTCTTGCGCGCGTTGTTCGATCTCGCCCTTTCGTTCCTTTTCGCCATCTTGGAATCCCTTTTTGTAGCCGCCCTCGCGCCCTTCCTGAAGCCCTTGCGCGTGCGCACTTTTTCCCGCCTCTTCTTCTCCCTGCTTTTTTCCTTCGGCGAAAGCCTGTTCTGCCAAGAAGATCTCGCGCTGCGATCGCGGCTTGGTCTCCGCCCCCCAGACGGGTTCGCACTCTCCGCCCTCG